>JBNMOZ010000290.1:0-7597 GCA_051276005.1 Bradymonadia bacterium
GACCCCGAAGATGCCGAGGTGACGGTCATCCTGCCCGATGGAACCCGCAAGGTCCTCGACGCGAATGATCGGGGCTACGAGGGGCTGCCGAACAGCGGCGGCGTCATCATTGAAGCGAACGCGAAGGGCTACGCGCCGCTCCAGCGGCCGCTGCCCCAGTACGATCGCCGCACGGTCATTGAAGAACTGGTCCTCGAGAAGCAGGCCTTGGTGGCTGCGCCCAAGCGCGCCCCCGCGACGGGCCGACCGCGCACGTCGAAGCAAAAGCCAAAGCAGTGCAAGGGCGAAGATTGTCCGCCCAAGACGAAGCGGCCCGTCAAGGTCGCGCCCGCCACCAAGGCGGCACGACGTCCCAAGACCGTGCAGCCCAAGACCGTGCAGCCCAGGGCCGTGCAGCCCAAGCCGAGCGGCCGCGGCAGCCTGAAGCTGCTGGCCAAGCCCCCTGCGGTGGCGTTCATCGATGGCAAGAAGTATGGCTGGACGCCGCTGATCGACGTCTCCTTGCCGGCAGGTAACCGGACGATCGAGTTGGTCCGTGAGGGGCTGCCGTACCCATATCGCAAGACGATTCGGGTCTATATCGAGCGCAACAAGTCGCTCAAGCGCATCGTCAAGCCCTGACGCGCCCGCGACTCAGGTCGCTTCGGTCAGACGCGACCTGTCAAAAACGAATGATGAGCGCGCCCGCGCCATCGACGCGTTCGAGTCCCCCGCCCTCATCTGACGACAACGCCAATGGCAGCGCGACCGCCGCGATGGTCGCGCCGGCCACAGCCGGCCAAAACCACCACCGCGTATAGTATGGCGCGGAGTCGTCGACCGGCGGCGGCTCCTCTGGGGCTGCCAATCCGGGCGCCCGCGGATCGAGCCCCGAGTAAAGCTTCGCGATGAGCGCGCGGCCCGCGCCGATGGGATCACCATCAAGTTCAACCCGCGCAGAGCGCACCCGGCGCGCCGCCTGAAGATCGAAGAGCGAGCCGATGGCGCGACCGTCTCGCGCCTCGATAAGCACCGCCTGATCAGCCGCGAAGAGCGCGCGTACGTCTTGTAAGCCTCGACCAGCGACGTCGCGCCCGAGCTCATTGGGCAGCAGGTCATGCAGGTCTTGCAGCAGCCGTCGACGCGCGGCCGGTCGTGGCCGAGCAACCACCGCCACGCCCACCGCTGGCGGCACATCGACCATGCGCAGCCAGCGCTGATGTCCGAATGCCTCAAGGCTGATCAGGTGCACGCCAATCGAGAGGTTGTCGACGAACACCGGCGAGATGCCAACGGCGCGCCCATCCACTCGCACTAAACCGGGCACCGCCGCTTCGATGCGCAGGGCTCCGGTCTTTGGCACTGGCGCCGCGGCCGTCACCATCAGCTCACGCAGCGTGGGCGGCGCGCGTTTGGCTTCGAAGTCTGGGGGGGCCTGGACGCGATGCCAGAGTTGGGCCGTGCGCAGCGCGCCGGACGTGTCGCCGACGGCCAGGCGCGCTTGCAGCAACACCATGAACGCGCGCGGCAGCGCGTCTGTAGTCTCGAGCATGACCGACAGGCCGACCGCGCGCTCGCCCAGCTCGACGGCCTCCAGCAAAGCGAGCTCGTCGAACGCCTTCTCGGCGCCCGAGACGGCCACGGCGATGGCATCTTCAGCCGACTCCGAATCGAACATGCTGATCGCATCGACGGCGACCAGCGCGTCGGCGGCCGTGAGCGCTTCAGCGGCGCCAAAGAGCAGCCCCGCGTCATTTGACGTGCGCACGGCCGTTGTCGTGAGGACCGCGACGCGAACCGGCGCTGCCCAGCCAGACGCTGACCAGACGAGCGTCAGCATGAGCGCGCTCAGGCTGCCGTGTCGTCGCTTTGGACGGCGTGCGTGAGGGCTGCGTGCGTGAGGGCTGCGTGCGTGAGGGCTGCTCACCCCGACTGGTGCAGCAGGCGCGTCATGCGCGCGTCCATCTCAGGGCGCGCGATCATCGCCTGGCAGACGTCGGCGGCGAGCGCATCGCGGACCTCGGCCGGCAGCGTCGCAAACTCCTGCGCAAGCACCGCGTCAACGGCCGCCCGCACGCCCGCGGCGCGATCACCGATGGCGCCCGAGGCCATCTGATCGGCGATCTGGTCGAACAACTGGACCATCGGATCGGGCGCACCGACAGCAGCCGCCTTGTCGGCCTGCTGCGCGCGTCGAGCGGCGCTGGGGCCGGTGACGCCTGGGGACGGCCCGATGCCTTTGGGTCCTTTGATTTCGCTCATCGCCTTACCTCCCAGACCCGGACGCTTGTGGGCGCCGCGAGCTCGCGGAGGCAGTATGCCAGATTCGACGCCCCGCGGCGATCCGCCGGTGCATCCACCCCGCAGGTTGTCGAAAAAACAGCGCGGGCGCTCGACGAGCCCGGCGCGGCAGAATCAAGGCGTTGAGCCGGAGATTCGTCCAGAGAGCCGCTGATCATTCGGCGACGCAGAGACGCGTCGACGACCAAATCAGGCCGTGGACGCGACAGGAGACTGTGTCGACAACGTGCGAACCCCTTGTACCCGTGGCTGGCCTTGGGAATGATGAGTCGCACTTTTGACTCACCAGGTGATGCATGGCGAAGAAGAGCGAGCGAGCGGTCAAGAACGTCTATGAGATTGCGCAGGCGCAATTACAGCGCGCGGCGACCAAGCTGGGCCTGGAGCCGCGGCTTCATCTCATTCTCTCGCAGCCCAAGAACGAGCTGATCATCAACTTCCCGGTGCGCATGGACGACGGGCAGTACCAGCTTTTCAAGGGCTATCGGATTCAACACAACGACATCTTGGGTCCCTACAAGGGCGGGATTCGCTATCACCCCGAGGTGCACCTCGACGAGGTCAAGGCCCTCGCGGCGTGGATGACCTGGAAGTGCGCCCTGCTGGAGATCCCCTTCGGGGGCGCCAAGGGCGGCGTCAAGTTCGACCCGCGCGCGCACAGCGAGGCCGAGTTGGAGCGGATCACCCGCCGGTTCACGCACGCGCTCGGCAATAACATTGGCCCCAATTACGACATCCCAGCGCCCGACATGGGCACCAACGCCCAGACGATGGTCTGGATGATGGACACCTACATGAACCTGGGCCCGCGCGACTCGAAGAACACGCTGCGCGGCGTCGTGACCGGCAAGTCGGTGACCTCGGGCGGCTCGCTCGGACGCCGTGAAGCCACCGGTCAAGGTCTGGTCTACGCGGTCCAGCAGTGGGCCGAAGAGACCTCGTTCATGCTCGACGGCAGCTCGTTCTGCGTGCAGGGCTATGGCAACGTGGGTTCACACGCCGCGGCCCTGCTGGCGCGACTCGGCGGCATCATGGTCGCTGTGCAAGACCACACCGGCTCGGTGCGCAACATCGAAGGTATCAACGCCAAGCGATTGGGCCGGTATGTGGCCGAGCATGGCGGCGTGAAGGGCTACCCGGGCGCCGCCGCGGTCGACAACAACGAGTTCTTTGGCACCGAGTGCGACATCTTCATTCCCGCGGCGTTGGAGTCGCAAATCACGGCCGAGACGGCCCCCTTGATGAAGTGCAAGCTCGTCGCTGAGGGCGCCAACGGCCCGACCGACCTCGACGGGGAGCGCATCCTCGCCGAGAAGGGCATCACGGTGCTGCCCGACATCCTCGCCAACGCGGGTGGCGTCACCGTGTCGTACTTCGAGTGGCTGCAAAACCGCCGCGCCGAGGCGTGGAGCCGCGCTGAGGTCGAGACGCGGCTGCATCGCATGGTCGTGCAGGCCTATCGCACCATGCGCCGCATTGCGCGCGAGCATGATGTCGACAACCGCACCGCGGCCTACATGCACAGCCTCGACCGCATTCAGGCGGTCTACCGCGAGCGCGGCATCTTCCCTTGAGCCAAACCCGCCTCCCGTCTGCTCCCCCCCGCCAGGCAAATTCCGGACGCCGCCACTGTGTCTGAAGAGGCTGCTCCACTCGAAGCCTCCATCGAGTTACTGGTGCAGTACGAAGCCAAAGACGTCGCGAAGCGCGTGCGAGGCTCGGTGCCGTTCGATGACCTGGTGCAATGGGGCCGACTCGGCGCGCTCGAGGCGCGGACTCGCTACGATCCTCGCCGCGGCGTGCACTTCAAGGCCTTCGCGCGCCATCGGGTGCGCGGCGCGATCTTCGACGGCCTGCGCATCATGGGCCTGCTCTCACGGCGCACCTACGATCGACTGCGGCGTGAGGCCATCGACGAAGATGTGCTGGGCGAGCCTACGCCGATGCCCGAGGGCGGCCCGACCCGGGAGCAGGACGCCAAGGTGGCGTATCAGGCCATCCTCGAGCTCGCGACCAGCCGACTCGCCGACATGGCGTCGCAACCCGACTCCCCCGAAGTGGCCTACGCCAACGAAGACGCCATCTACAAGTTGAGGCGCGCCATGCAATCTCTCGACGCCGAGGAGCGGCGCGCCATCACGGCGATCTACGACTTTAACGAGACCGGCGACTCGGGTGCGCAGATGGCGCAGCGGCAAGGCACGTCGCGATCGCGGATCTCGCGGGTTCATCGAAGGGCCCTCAAGCGGCTCAGACGGGTGCTACAGGTTTGAGACGGCGGCTGCTGGGTCTGGTCATCTGCATGTCAGGCGGTCTGAGTGGCTGTCTCTTCGGCTGCGACACGACGGTCGCGACGCTGCCCGAGGACAGGGCGCGACGGGTGATGCGCGCGATGGCGCAGCTTCAAATTTCGGCGAACGGGCGGCGGGTGGGCAACCAGATCGCGATTGAGGTGCGGCCCGATGATCGCGCATCCGCGACGCTGATCATCGAGGCCGTCGACGCGCCGTCGGTGCCTGACCGGCCACCCAGCCTCGTGCGCGGACCCACCCAAGCCCGGTTAGACGCGCGAGACGCCGAGCGTCGGCGCCTCGAAGCGACGCTCTCGACGATGCAGGGCGTCCTGGCGGCGCGGATCGCAACGGTCGATGGCGCAAAGGTCGCGGTGGTGATCTCTCTGCCCGACGTGGGCGAGATCGGCGGGCGGATTCGCGCCGCGCTTGGCCCGACCATCCGCGTGGTGATGGAGCCCATCGAAATGGTCGAGCGCCGCGTGGCCGCGTCGTCAGCCGTGCCCGATCGCTCGGCCGTGCTCTCGGCAGCGGTGGGCGTGTTGATTCTCACGATCCTTGGGCTGCTGGCGCATATCCGCCGTCTACGCCGAAGCCTGGGCCAATGACGCCACCCATCCTCATCGCGCCGGACGGTGCGCAGGCGCTCGCAGCGCTCATCCAAGCAGGATCGCCGGCACCGTTGACGCCCGCACTCGCGGCGCTCGTCGCGCGAAGTGCCGCCCCCGACGAGCCAATCGCGGTGCTCGCCGCCGTCTACGCCCGGCGTCGACAGCACTGCGCGCCGGCCAGCAGCGGTGGCCGGGCACCGGCGGCGCGTTTCATGCGGCGCCAGCACCGACGCTGGCGGGTGACGCAGTCGGCTGACTTCACCGAACGATTCTCCATCGAGGCGCTCGAACGCGCCGGTCGCAGAGCGCAGCGACGAGACGCGGGCTGGCCGCAAGCGACGGCGCTCGCAGCGGGCGTCTGGCATGCCTTCTGGGCCATCGAGCATGTGCGGGACCGCCGCGACCTGTTGGCAATGCTGCCCGTGGTCGACGCCCGGCGAGTCGCCCAGACCCCGATCGAGCAGGCCCAGGCGCGGCGGTACTGGCGATGAAGACGCCGGTCATCCCCCCCGATCGGGCGTTCGCGGTCGACGGCATCGTCGATCATCGGGTGCGCGCCGTCCTTGCCGAGGCGCGCCGTATTCGTGACAGCTGGACCGACGCGGTCCACGCCGCGCAGAGCGAAGCGCGCGCGAGCGCCGCGGACGGCTTGAGCAATCAGCTCGCCGCGCTGTCGGATTTTCGAGACGGGCTGGCTGATGACGCTCGTGAGAGGACGCGCGCCCGCGCCATCGAGTTGGCGACGCGTTTGCTCGGCACCCACTTCGCGGCCCTGCCGGAGGCTGTTGAGGCCCAGCTTCATGCCGTGCTCGCTGCGCGCCCAGATTGGATCGAGGTCCGCGTCCCGCCCGGCGTGCCTCTCGCCGGCCTCGACACCGACTCGGCGACCGTCAAGGTTTGCGTCGACCCCGCGCTGCGCCCTGGCGAGCTGATCCTTGAAGGCCCCGGTGGCACGATCGACGCGCGCTTTTCGGCACGCCTGGCGCGGTTGGACACCCAGTGAAGCCGCTGCAAATCGCACCGGTCGATCGCAGCGCCCAGCTCGCAGCGAGCGCGCTGGGCCAGCACCTGCGATCAGAGCGCGTGCGCATCGCCGCGGCGGCGAGTTGGGCGCGAGCCCTCGAGGTCTCGGTGGCCGTCAGCGACGCCGGAGTCGTCGACGCGCCCGCCGTTGTTGGCTTGCACGCGTCGGCCGGGCTGGTGCTGGTGGACGGGCGACGCGCCTGTTTGACGGTCTCGACGCAGGTGCTCGCGGGCCTGATGGGCGCGCTGGCCGGTGCCACGCCCAGAGCCGTTGGACCGACGCCGCTGTCGCCCGCTGAGGAGGGCCTGTTCGCGTTCTTGGTGCTGCGCTGGACGGCCCTGTTGCCCCAACCACCAGCGCTCGACTGGGTCGACGGCGGCGCCGGCCTCACCGTGCCGCCTGACACGTCGCGATGCGTGGCTTGGCACCTCAAGGTCGCCGACCAGACCGGCCTGGCCCGCTGGCGCCTGCCGGCCGATCTGCCGCCCCCCCGCGTCGATATCACCGCTCGCCCTCGCCTGCCGGTCGACGGTATTTTGAGCGCAGGGCGCGCGCGCTGGGCGGGCGCATCGTCGGGCGGCACGTTGTCGGCGGGCGATCTGGTGGTTCTGGCCACGCCGCCGCGCTTACAAGTCGGCGATCATGCCTGGCCAATTCAAAGGCGTGCCCATCAGTGGCGCGTGGTCTCGACCAGTGAGGTTCGCATGCCCCTGCCAATTGACGAGCTGCCGGTCACCCTCGACGCCGTCGTCGGCCGCATCACGTTGACCGTCGGCGACGTCGCTGCGCTCGCCCCCGGTGTCGTGCTGCCGATCGCGCCCGATGCCCTGCCCCTCGTGACGCTCATGGCCGGCGGCCAGCCCGTGGCGCGTGGTGTTCTGGTTGACGATGATGGCCACGCGGCCGTGCAGATCACGCAGCTGATCGATGCGCCCAGCTAACCCACCGGTCAGTCATCATCGCGCAGCCGCGTCACCCGTGGCGTCCGCCGCGTATGCATGCTGCTGTCTGGACCGTCGGCCTCACCCAGGCTGCGCAGGATCTCGGAGAACGTGCGCTTGCTCGTCGGCGAGACGATGCCCGGCGCCTGCACCATCGTCTCTTCGTGCTCGTCGTCCAGATCGACCGAAACCTCATCGTCCTCGCCCAACGAGGCCAGCAATGCTTGCAGTGGATCGCCGGGCGGTGGCGCCGAATCGACCAGGCTGACTCGCTCGGCCGCCAAAGCCCGCTGGGTGATGCGCGGCGTCGACGCGTGTGCCCGCGCCATGCGCAGCGCTTCGGTCAGCGACTCGGGCGGTAACGACGTCGGCGGCGTCGCCGCAGACGCGCTGCGATACCACCGCAAGTGCCACGGATCATGTGCCGCCGCTTCGGTCGAGGTTCGGCCG
>JBNMOZ010000291.1:0-7585 GCA_051276005.1 Bradymonadia bacterium
CGCCGCCGCCGCCGCCGTCGACGCCGCCGCCGTCGCCGCCGCCTCCGCCGCCTTCGCCGCCGTCGCCGCCTACGCCGCCTTCGCCGCCAACGCCGCCTTCGCCGCCGTCACCGGTCTCGATGTCTTCGCAGTCGCCGACCACTTCAACCGCGGCCTGGCAGTCCATGTCGCCGCTGTTAATCGCGTCGCCGAACGTCGGGTCGTCGGCACATTGACCGGTACACCACGCGTAGATCGCGTCGCGGAAGCCGCTGTCGATGCCTTCGCAGACCGCCGGATCGACCGCGCAGTCTGCCAGAGTCTTGCAGGCGCGATCGCAGTCGGACGAGATGCCGCCACCGGCGCCGCCGCCCATGCCGCCGTCGCCACCTGCGCCGCCTTCGCCGCCTTCGCCGCCTTCGCCCGCGCCGCCAAACGGCGCGCCGACGTTGCCCTCACCGCCTTGTCCGCCTTCGCCGGCGGTGCCGCCCCCGCCGCCCGCCCCCGGCGCTGCGTCGGCGGTCGCGCCGTTTTCGTCATCGCAAGCCGTGAGCCCGAGGCTCGCAAGCGCGAGGGCCAAGAGGCCGGTGTACATCTTCTGCATGGTCGTCTTTCCCCCAGCACTGATCCGTCAGCATCGTACACTTACACTGCCGTTCCAACAAAGAACCCAGAATTGCGCCGTTCAATCGGGGTCTGTCGCGCCGTTGACCTCGCATCGCAGCTCTGGAGACACCATGCGACTCGCACCGCTCACACTCATTTGCCTGCACTTTGCGGTGCCGGGCGTCGCGCTCGCTGATCCCTTCGACGACTTGCTCACGGCCCAGGACGTCGAGATCGACGCGCCGTCCGATCTGCTCGGCGAGACCGATGAAGCCCGCGTGAGCTTGCCGCTGGCTCGCGTCGTTGATGCCCGCGCGGCGTTGAGCGCCCAGGTCGACGCGCGCCGGCGGGGGCAGGCGCCCGCGGTGCGCATGGTGGCCGCCGAATATCGAGGGCGCGCGAGCGCAGAACGCTTGGCCCTGACCGTCGATCTCGACGTCTCGTTGGGTCGCCCGGGCGCTTGGAAGACGGTGCCGCTGCTGGGTGAAGGCGCCGTGCTGGTCGCCGCGCGGGTGGGGGATGTGCCGGTCGCGGTGACGCGGCATGCAGGCTACTTCGTGTGGTTGACCCGCGAGACCGGGCCGGTGCGGTTGCGGTTGGACGTGCTGGTGCCGTCTGGCGGCAGGCGCGGCGCCATCGAGTTCGATTTTGGCATCGTGCGCACCCCAGTGACCCACGTCGAGTGCGACTTCGACCAGCCCGATCTGACGCCGCGCATCGCCAACGCCGTCGAAAATACGGTCACCGCGCTGCCGAAGGGCGGTGGGCCCGGGGGCACGCGGCTCGACGCGACCCTGCCGCCGTCATTACGCGTCAACCTGGTGGGCCCCAAGGCCATCGGCGAGGCCGAGGCGCGGCCGGCGCAGATCTTCGTGGCAGATCAGACGCTGGTCGCGATCAGCGATCGGGTCGACCTGTTCACTCAGCTCGATCACACCCTGCTGTATGCGGCCATCGAGACGCTGCGCATCCAGCTGCCGGCGGGCGCGCGGGTGGTGTCGGCGAGCGGACCTGGCGCGTTTCGGCATCGCCAAGCCGGAGACGTGCTGATCATCGACACGGGTGCGCCGGTCAAGGACGCCTATCCCGTCTCGCTGCACCTGCAAATGCCGCTGCCAGCCGGCGACCTGCGCATTGAGTTGCCGCGAGTTGAGGGGGCCGAGCGACAAGCCGGTTGGATCGCCGTCGAGGTCGCGGGCAACCGCCGCCTGGCCCAACGCAGCACCGCGGGCGTGCATGCCGTCGACGTGCGCGAGCTGCCCACCGCGCTGCGCAACGCCGCCATCACCCCGATCCTCAAGGCTTGGCGCCATGACGCCCCCACCTTCGATTTAGCGCTGCGGGTTGAGCGGCTCGAAGGCGTGCCGGTTGATCACGGCGCCGTCGATGAGGTGGTCGCGTTCAGCGCGCTGTCCAGCCAGGGCACGGTGCTCACCGAGATGCGCATGCTGTTCTACAATCAGCTGCGCCATCGGCTGGCGGTGCGGCTGCCCGAGGGCGCCGTCATTCGCTCGGCGATCCTCGACGGGGCCCCCATCGGCGCCAGCCGCGACGCGGAGGGTCGGGTGCTCTTGCCGCTCAGCCGCAGTCGAAGCGGCGACGCGACGCTCGAGGTGTCGATCATCGTCGAGCAGCCCGCCCCCGCCCCCGGCCTGTTTGGGCGCGCTGACTTCGGCCTGCCCACCCTGGACCTGCCGGTGCGATCGGTCCGTTGGAGCGTCTTCTTGCCCAACGATCAGGCGTGGTCGGCGTTGCGCGGGCAGACGGCCCCGCAGCATCGACGCGGATCGTTGCGCTGGCGCAAGCCGGCCGGCGCCTGGGAGTCGGAGCCGCCCGGGGTCAAGCGGGGCCCTGCCCCCCAGATGGCGGGCACGGTGCCGGTGCGCATCAACGTGCCGCGCACCGGCCATCGCCTCGACTTCAAGCAGTATTGGATTGGGGCCGGCAAGCCGATCACCGCCCACGCCTGGCACCTCAAGCGCTGGCTCATCAACTCCGGCATATTCATGGGGTGCGTCGCGCTGCTGGGCTGCCTCGTGCTGGCGCCGCGGCGTCGCTGGCTGATGATCCCCGCGATCGGTCTGGCTGCGGTGGTCGCCCACTTCGCCGGGCCCGTGCCGCTGTACATCGTGGCGCTGCTCGCGCTTGGGCTGACCGTGTGGCGCGAGCGCTGGGCGCAGCGGGCATGGCCAGCGGTGCGTGAGGGCGTCATCTTGGGGTGGGCGCGGCTTGGGGGTTGGCGGCCAGCGCGGCCAGCGTCCTGGCGCGCGACGCTGGGGCGGGTGGCTTTGAGCGCCGCCATGCTCTACGTGGGCCTGAGCATCTTCAACCTGATCGGACCCGCGATCACCGTCGTCTGGCCCTGACCCAGCAGACCCAAGCTACTCCGGCACCGGGCTGGCGCTGCCCCATTCGGCGTCGACGCCGGTGTTCATCTGCATGCGACAATGCAGGTCGTCGCCGCGCCACGCTTCGGGGCATTTGCGCTTCGCGAACGCGTCACACAGGGCGATCCGGGCCATGTCGTCGCCTTGCAGAACCTTGGCGTACATGTTGATCTCGGTCGAGGTGGCCTCTTCCTGTTTGAACTGTTTGCCCTGCACGGTCGCCTTGAACGCCGTCTTGGGATCGCCCATCACGAACACGGTGCACTCTTGCTTGGGCGCGCGTGCGGCGCTGGTCGGCGCGGCGTTGATCGGCGCGGCGTCGACGAGCACGGCCACCGTGGGCGGCGCGAGGTCGAGCGCCATGGTGGGTGTTGAGGCGGGGGACGTCGAGTTCGGCGCGACAGGCGTGATGGGTGCCACGACGCTCGCTTGGGGTGGAGCGCCGCAGCCGAAGAGGAGAGCAATGAGAGCCAGTTTTCGCATGCTTGCACCGTTTCACAGCCGCCGTCGCGGCTCAAGTCGAGCGTCTTGAGCGTCCTCGACCGGCGTCTGGCCGCGCTGCGCACCCAGATCGGCGAAGTTGATCCCACCGCCATCGGCGATCGGGTGTTGGTCGACGTGCGCGAGGCCGAGGAGCACGCCGAGGGTCGCCCGGCCGACGCCCACGCGATCCCCCGCGGACGCCTCGAGATGCGCATCGCCGAGATCGCCGCGGTCGATACGCCCGTCGCGTTGATCTGCGCGGCCGGCACGCGCTCGCTGCTCGCCGCGGGTGATCTGGCCGCCCTGGGCTACACCGACGTGGTCTCGGTCAAGGGCGGATTCTCTGCATGGCGGCAGGCGGGCCTGCCTGAAGCGCGGGCGACCCTCGATGCGCAAGCGCGGGCGCGCTATGCCCGCCATTTGAGCATCCCCGAGGTGGGCGAGGCGGGGCAGGCGAAGCTGCTCGCAAGTCGGGTGCTCTGCATCGGCGCGGGCGGCATCGGCAGCCCTGCGTTGCTCTATCTGGCGGCCGCGGGTGTGGGCACCTTGGGCATCGTCGACGACGACATCGTCGAGCGCAGCAACCTGCAACGGCAGGTCATTCACGGCGACGCCAAGGTGGGCATGGCCAAGGTGCGCAGCGCCGAGGCCGCGATCCTGGGTCTCAACCCAAACGTGCGGGTCGATGCGCAGCAGATCCGTCTGACGGCGAGCAACGCCGAGGCGCTGATCGGCGGGTGGGATGTCGTCATCGATGGGGCCGACAACTTCCCGACGCGCTACGCGATCAACGACGCCTGCGTGGCGACGGGTGTGCCCAATGTGCATGGCGCGGTGCATCGCTTCGGCGGTCAGGTGAGCGTGTTCAGTCGGGAAGGGCCTTGTTATCGCTGCCTCTTTGCGCGACCGCCGCCGCCCGAGTTGATCCCCAATTGCGCCGAGGCTGGCGTGCTGGGCGTCGTGCCCGGCGTCATCGGGATCCTACAAGCCGTCGAAGCGATCAAGCTGCTGCTGGGCATCGGTGAGCCGCTGCGTGGACGATTGCTGCAATACAATGCCCTGTCGGCCCGTACGCATACGGTCGCGCTCGCCGCACACTGCGATCGCTGCGTGGCGCACGCTCATCGACAGGATTCGGCATGACCTCGAATCGTCTCTGCCTCGCGGCTCGTCTCTGCCTCGCGGCGCTCTTCGCCCTCAGCGGCTGCCACCTCATCAAGGTCAGCACGCCTTGAGCACGGGCGCTGCGGCCAGCATCACCAACCCCAAGGTGCTGCCGCACCTCGACGGCTCTGGTTTCGCGAATCGCTCGCCGGTCGGTCGGGTTGGCATCGGTCGGGCTGGGTTGGGTCGCTGGCTCTGGCCGGCGCCGCGGGCTTAGCCCTCGTCTGCGTCGTCGTCGTCGTCGTCGTCAGGCTGCGGCCCGCCGATCAACGTGAGCACCCGCAGGCGATTCAACGCGCCGGCGATCTCGAAGCGCCGGGGTCGGGCCCGGTCGACGGTCTCGAAGGCTGCGACCGTCGACAGCCCCTCGTCGAGGGTCGCGTCGACGAGGTCGAGCAAGGCCACCAGGTCACGCTTGCCGTCGCCGATGCCGCGCGCCAAATACAGCAAAGTGTCGGCGATCATGCGGGTCTGGGCGCCGTCGATCAGCTGGCTCAATGCGCCCAGATCGATCTCGTTCGGGCCAAACTGCAGCAGCCGCGCGGTGATCGCGTACACGCGCTCGGAGTGCTTGCCGCGGCTGGGGTCGAGGCTGGCGGGGTTGGGCACCCGGCGGGCGGCATCGGGCCAGGGGCCGGGGGCCTTGGGGGCCGCGTCGCCCAGCGGCAACTCTATCGCCAGCGCCTTGGCTTGCGCGGTCACGTCTCGCGCCACGAAGGCGTCCATGCGCAGGACCATGTCGGCCACATCGAGGTAGTCGCCCGCGCCGCCGACGACGAGCACCGAGCTGATGCCGTTGGCGGCGAGCTGACGAACGCGGTCGATGTAGGGCGTGATCGGCTCACCGTCCGAGGGCACCAGGCGGCGCATGCGGGCGTCGCGGATCATGAAGTTGGTGGCGGCGGTGTCTTCGTCGATCAGCAGCGTGTCGGCGCCGGCCTCGAGGGCCTCGACGATCGCCGCGGCCTGGCTGGTGCTGCCCGACGCGTCCGCGGTGTAGAACTGCGCGGTGTCGCGCCCGCCCGGCAGGTCCGAGATGAACGGTCGCAGATCGACGCCTGAGACCGCGCGACCGTCTTCAGCACGAATGCTGACGGCCGAGGCCCGCGCGACGCAGAGCTCACGCCCATCACCGGGGGCGTGGTCGTACACCGAGCGCGACAGGGCCTGCAGCACGGTCGACTTGCCGTGATAGCCGCCGCCGACGATGAGGGTCACGCCCGTGGGCACGCCGAGCCCGCGGATGTCGCCGCCATGCGGGCGCGTGAGCGTCACCGCGAGGGCATCGGGTGAGATGAACGGCACCGCGTCGGGCAGGGGACGCTGGTCGGCGCCGCTCATGCGCGGCAGGATCGAGCCGTCCGCGATGAAGCCGACCAGGTCACGCTCAACCAGCATGCCGCGCAGCGCGACCTGGTCTTCGATGGCGTGCACGTGTGCGGCCAGCTCATCGAGATCGACCCGCATCGTGCGCTTGAAGGCCTGGGCGATCACGTCGAAGAAGAGCCGCGCGCAGTTCTTGCCCTGGATGCGTCGGCCGCGCGCGGGCAAGCCCAGGCTGATGCGGAAGATGACGGACCCGTCAGCGCCCACGCGCACGGCCGTGCGATCGAGGACCTCGGGCCCGATGGGGGCGATGTCGAGGTGGCCCTCTTTGCCGCTGCCGCGCTTGGGATCGACGCGCTTGATCGGCAGGCGATCCTCGGCGAAGCGGTGCAAGTAGTCGGCGGTCGCGCGGCGCTGGTCGAGGGTGCCGATGGCCCACTCGGGCAGCGGCGGCTTCATCTCGGGGATGTCGATGCGCAGCTGGCTGGGCGCCGCGTACGGGTCAGCCTGCACGCGCGTCATGCGCAGGCCCAGCGGGCCGATGGCGAACGACTCGCCCTTCATTTCTTTATAGGAGCTGTATGAGCGGCCATCGAGGCGCTCGAACAGTTCACGAAGCGGATGTCCCAAGGGGTCCTCGTCGGCGTCAGTCTGTCGCGGGCGTCAGTACCGTGTCGCGCCAGACCGGAGCGGTCGGCGCGGTGATCTTCGCCGCCGCGAGGTAGTTCTTGTACAGCATCGTGCTGCGATCGTGCAGGCGCACGTGCCACGGGGCCTCTGCCTCGGCGTGCAAGTGCATGTTGACGGCTTGTGGATGCCCGCCGCCCATCAACGAGCGCAGGAAGGGCTCGCACAGCCCGCCGCCCGGACCGCGCTGGGAATGCCCGCCAATCCAGGCTTCTACGGGGGTCGCGCGGGGCGACCAGTCAAAAGGCGTGCACAGCAACGCGTCGCCCCCGGCGCGAACGGTGCGCCCCATCTCGGCGAGCATTTGATACGGCGCCGTGACGCAGTCGAGCACGTTGAGGGCCACGGCAGCGCTCAACGTGTCGTCCTGGAGCGGCAGGGACAGGGCGTCACAGACCCACAGGTCGACGCGATCGGCATGCTCGAAGTGCACCGGGAAGCTGCGTCGATCGTACACCAGGCCCACGCGGCGTCGGGGATAGCGCACCTGGCCTTCGCGCAGGACCCGGCTGGCGATGCGCAACATCGAGAAGTTCACGTCGATGCCCAGCACGAGGCCCGGATGCCGATCGGCCAGCGCGAGGGGCGTGCGGCCAACGGAGCACCCGATCACCGCGACCGGCCCGTCGCCGATGCCCCCGCTCATCTCAAGCAGGCGATCGAGGGTGCGCACCACGCCGCCTGGCCGCGGCTGTCCGCCGGCCGGCTCTTGCGGATCAAGGTCGGCGTAATGGTCCCAGGCGTAGCTCGACAGGTATTGGCGCGTCGTGTTGAACGACGAGCCGGGCCCGGTCGCGTCGCCGATCATGCTCGTGACGTACTCAGACAGGTCGTCTCGGGCGGTCAAATGCACAAGGTTATCGGTGACATACGTGCGCACGTTGGCCATCAGGATCGGCACGCCATCGATGATGGGGTACTCGGCGCTGCACACGTCCGAGGAGCAATGCAGC
>JBNMOZ010000292.1:0-7563 GCA_051276005.1 Bradymonadia bacterium
CCGAGATGTTCGGCAGCCAGTCCGAGGCGGCCATGCGGGCCTTCACGGGCAACGCGCTCTCAGCGCGCATCGGGCGCGCTCGCGCCGCGCTTGAGTTGGCGCAGGCTCATGTAAGCCTCGCGGGCCTGGTCGGACGCTTGACGCCCGACTTGCTGGCGGCGCAGCAGACGCGACCGGGCGCCGAGGGCGGAGCCGCATGGCGGTCGTTCATGAACGCGCGCGTCACGGGCGACTTCTCGAAGGTGCCTGAAGGCGGGTCGGTTGGCCTGCTCAAGACAGCAGTCGGCAGCACCGACACCCCGCTCGCGCAGCTGCTCGCGGGTGATCCAGCAGGTGCCGGCGCCGAGATGCCTGATGAGGCGACTTCGATGTGGGGTCTGCGGCTCTCGATCGCCGCGTTGGCGAAGGCGGGGCGCGTCGACGATGCGCTGCGCAAGGCCAAGCGGCTCAAGCACCGGCGCCCCGACTTCAAGGTGCGGGCGGGCGCTCAGACGCTCAGCTTCCGCGACCCGGGCGCGGCCAATGCTTTGGCGCTGCTCTATGCCGCCATCGCCGAGCAGGCAGTGCGCGATCTGCCAGGGTGGCCTTCGCTGTTGCGGGCTCGCGCGCTTGTTTTGCTCGGCCGCGATGCCGAGGCGGTCGTGCTGCTCGACGCGCTGACGAAGACCTTGCCGGCCGAGCCTCCGACTTTGGCCCAGTTGGTCAATGGTGGCGCGCTCGACGTTGACGACTTGTTGACCGAGGTTTGGGCCCGGCTCGCCGTCGCCGCGACAACCGCCAAAGATGCGCCCAAGGCGCAGGCCGCGTTGGCGACTCTGACGAAACGTCAGCGGACGGTCTCGGATCGCGTTTGGAATGCCTGGGTCAAAGCCCAGCGCAACGAGCCGGTTGCTGAGGGTGTCTTCCCAATCGATCGCCGCGAGCTGCTCGTGCCTCTGCGCACTGAGATCGAGGCGTTGGGTCCAAAGGCAAAGGGCGCGCAAGACGTCTCGCAATTGATGCTGGTCGATCGCTACGTCGATGTACTGCAGCGCCGGTTCGCAGCCGCGCTGATTGCAAGCGACAGGCTCGCTCTGGGCGTCAAAATGCGCGAGGCGGCGGAAGAGAAGACGGCAAATCTCGCGCCCTCGGCGCGCAACACCGTTTCCTCGCTCGCAGCGACGGCCCGTGACAATATGGAAATCGGTCGCCCGCGCGTGGCGCTCAAGTACCTCAGCCGGCTCGCCGATGCGCTCCCAGATGCGCACGGCCCATCCGAGATGTTGCGGGACTTGCTGAGTTTGCGTGCGATGGAGCAGGGTGGAAGCGCCACGGCAGGGCACTGACCTGCGTGGTATCAAGAGTACGCCGTCGGTCGGCGGCGTTTTTTGCAGGAGTCGAAGACCACGATGAGAAACCGGCTATCCAGTGATGTGGCGCACCGTGAGACGGCGTACCCGAGGCTCAACAGCGGCGGATTGCGTCGCAGCACGCTTGCCGTGCTGATCGGAGTTGCGGCGATTTTGGGCGCGCTGTCGCCTGCCGGCGCGCAGAACTTCACCTATCCTGAAGACACGCGCCCCAGCTCCCTCGTGCCGTTCTTCGCAGAAGACATGAGCTCGGTGCGCATGCTCGAGTTGATCTTCGACTCGCTTGTTTTCATCAACAAGCGCGGCGATGTATCGGGCGGTCTTGCGACGTCGTGGAAGGTTGCCCCTGATCGCATGTCGATCAACTTCGTTCTGCGTGAGGGCGTGACTTGGCACGACGGCAACCCGTTTTCGGCAGACGACGTGGTGTTCACCATTCAGGCCGCGAAGGACCCCAAGACGGTCTTCAACGCCAAGAGCAAGTACAACTTCATCCAAGACGTCACCGCCCAGGGCAAGTTCGGGGTGACGATCACCTTCGCGCGCCCCATCAACGAGGCCGAGCGGCGTTTCCGGTTCAAGATTCTTCCCAAGCATTCCTTCAAGGGCAAGACGGCGATCAAGCGCAGCAATCGCTTCAGCCGCAAGCCCATCGGGACGGGCCCGTTCAAGATCAAGAAGTACGCGTCGCGTGAGGTCGTGCTCGAGGGCAATGACGCCTACTGGAACCCGTCCAAGATCAGCGGCGTGCGCATGCAGCACACCCCCGACAAGCGTGCGCAGGTCGACCTGCTCAAGTTCTCGGGCAAGCAGTCCGGCGTGCAGGCTGTCATCTTCTTGCCGCCCAAGAACGTGCCGCTCTTCGAGAACAGCGACACCGTGGTCCTCGAGTCGTATCACACGGTCTCGTGGTGGTATCTCGCGTTCAATCACAAGAATCGGGCGCTCAAGGAGCAGCCCGTGCGCGAAGCCATTGCGCTCGCCATCGACCGCGAAGAGCTGCGCTCGGCGCACCTGGGTCAAGGCGACATCCTCAGTGGTCCCTTCGTCGAGTCCAGCCCGTTCTACAACTTCGAGGTCGACCCCCGAGAGCAAGACCTGCAGCGCGCTCGTCAGATCCTCGACGACGCGGGCTACAAGATGAAGAAGGGCGTGCGCACCAAGGGCCGCGCGAAGCTGAAGCTGAAGATCGTCGTCGACAAGGATTTGGCCTCAGGCCAGGAGCTCGCCCTTGGTATCCAGGCGCAGCTCAAGAAGATCGGCATCAACGTCAAGTCGCAGTTCGTCGACCACGCGAAGTATCGCGAGCAGGTCTTCAAGAAGAACAAGTTCGACTTGACCATCAACGTCTGGTCCTTCGAAGAGGTCGAAGACATCTACCCGCTGTTCCACAGCAAGGGCGTCATCAACTTCATCAACTTCAAGAACGCTGAGGTCGACAAGCTGCTCGAGACCGCCAAGTCGACGACCGACTACAAGCGGTACAAGGAGTACCAAAAGCAGCTGCACGCCAAGCTCAACAAAGAGCTGCCGTACTTCTTCCTGTGGTCGCTCGACGTCTATTCGGGCCTCAGCAAGCAGGTCAAGAACGTCTTCATCCAGCCGTACTACTACTTCACATCCTTCAACGAGTGGGGGATGCGTCGTTGAACCGCGCGCTGCTCCTCGGCCTGGCGACCACGCGGCGTCTGGTTGGCGGGCTCGTGCTTCTCATCGGTGCGAGCTTTCTCATTTATGCGACCGTCCGGCTTGCGCCGGGTGACGCTGTTGACGCGATCACCCCCATGGGTACGCCGCCCGAGGTCCGCGCCCAGCTGGCGGCTGAGTTCGGGCTCGATCGCGACACCGTCACCGGCTACCTGACGTGGCTCAAGCGCTCCGCAACGGGCGACTTCGGCCAATCCCTGGTCTTCTTGCCCGGGGCGACCGTCATGGAAGCCATCTGGGAACCCTTCCTGCGCACGCTGGTGCTGTCCTGCGGGTCGCTGTTGGGGTGCCTGTTCCTTGCGCTCATGGGCGCGCTGCTCTTGGGCGAACCCAACGGTCGACAACAGCTGGTGACCGGGCCGCTCTACGTGCTCACGTCGGCGCCGTCGTTCGTGGTGGCGGTGGTCTTCGCGCAGGGCATGAACTGGTTCGTATTCAACTACTTCGTGAAGGCGGGCTTCCAGCCGCCCCCGTGGTTCCCGATCCCGATCATGACTGAGTCGGTCATGCCGTACGTCTTTGCGGGCTTCGCGCTCGTCGCGGGCGATGGCTTGTTCATGGACTTCCTCAACGCGATGCGCGCCGAGTTGCTGACCCTGAGGCGCTCGCAGTTCATCATCGCGGTCAAAGCGAAGGGCGCCCGGACGGGCGGCCACATCGCCCGCAACATGCTCGTGCCGATCTTCAGTGGCTACGCGGCGCGGCTGCCGATCGTGCTCGGAGGGGTCGTGATCGTCGAGTACATCTTCACCATTGAGGGCGCGGGCTACGTGCTCCTCGAAGCGGCGCGCGCCCGCGACTTCCCGATCGTCGTGGGCATCTGCGTGCTGTTTACCGCCACGATCATCGCCGTGGGCCTGGTGGCCGATCTGGTGCGTGCGCTGGCCGACCCGCGGGAGGTGGCGCGTGGGGGCTAATCGATTCGGATTTTGGGCGAGCGGGTTCATCGTCGCAGTGGTTTGTCTGCTGGGCGTCGCGGCGCCTTTCATCGACTACGATCCGGCGAGCGCGGTCGACTATGACCAGCAGCTCGTCAAGCCGTCGATGGACCACATCTTCGGCACCGACGGGCAGGGGCGCGACGTCGCCATCCGAGTGCTCAAAGGCATCGAAGCGTTCTTCCTGCCCGGCCTACTGGCCGCGTTCATCGCGGTGCTGCTCGGTGCATTGCTGGGCGCGATCGCTGGCTATGCGCAGGGCCCGCTGCGCGCTGGCGTCATTGGCGTCTTGCGCCTGCTCGACACGCTCCCGCGGCTGGTCTTCATCATCTTGGTCGTGACGATCTTTGATCCATCGATCACGTTGATCGCTGTCGTCGCCGCGGTGCTGTTCATCCCGCCAATCGCCACGGTGATTCGGCGTAAAGTCGAGGCGCTGGGATCAGAGGACTACATCCTCGCGCATATCGCCCATGGTTTCCGGCCGTCGCGCATTTTGCTCTATCATATTCTATGGTTGCAGTGTCGGCCGATCTTGATTCGGCAGGCGACCTTCGTCTTCGCCTACGTACTCTTTGTCGAGACCGGGCTGTCATATCTTGACGGATACGGCGTGCAGGAGCCGACGCCGAGTTGGGGCAATATGGTCGCTCAGACGCGCAACCTGCCGTCCGATGTCTTCTGGCCTTGGCTGGTGCCGGCGATCGCCATCGTGTTGACCATCGCGGGCATCTTGTCGTTCGGCAATCTGCTGGCGAGACGCGATGAAGAGGCCAGCCGATGACCGCCGCCGCGAAGACGCCGTTGCTGGCGATCGAAGGCCTGATCATCGAGTTCGACACCCCCAAGGGCCGTCGCCGGGTTGTCGACGGCATCAGCTTTCATGTCGACGAGGGCGAGGTGCTCGGCATCCTCGGTGAGTCGGGCAGCGGCAAGACGGTCAGCACTCTGGCCGCCTTGGGTCTCATCGGCGGGGCGCCCGGCGTGGTCGCTGGCGCGGTTCGGCTGCGTGACGGTGACACCGTGCATCATCTGCTCGAGGGCCTCGACAAGGTCGTTCGCCAACGCGAAGGGCGCCCCGCCCGCAAAAACATGCGGCGTTGGCGGCGTCTGGTGCACAAGCGCATGCGTCCGCTCTGGGGCCGCACGATGACCGCCGTCTTTCAGAACCCACGCCACTCGCTCGATCCGCTGATGACCGTCGGCGCGCAGGTCGAGGAGTCGGTCAAGCTGGCCGAGCCGCGGTTGTCGAAGAGTGAGCGACGCGCGCGCGCCATCGAATGGCTGGATCGCGTGCAGATGAATGGCCCCGAGCGCGTACACGGCAGCTTCGCCCACGAGCTGTCTGGGGGCATGTGCCAGCGCGCGATGATCGCCGTAGCGCTGGCGCGAAAGCCTCAACTGCTCGTCGCTGATGAGCCGACGACGGGGCTCGACACGACGGTCCGCGCCGAGATTGTTGGCCTCTTCAAAGACCTGCTGGCTGATCGCAGCCGCTCAATGTTGTACATCTCTCATGATATTCGCGAGGTACTGCACCTGTCCGATCGAGTGATCATCATGCGCCACGGCAAGATCGTCGAAGAGGCGACGGCCGACGAGCTGCGCGACGGGGTGGGGGAGCGCGAGCCGTATACGGCCTCGCTCCTGGCGGCGGCGGAGTTGGGCCATTGAGCAGCCCCAGCAGCATGACGGCGTCACCCGAGCCGCTCCTCACAGCCCGCGGCATCGTCAAGGTCTTCAAGTCGGGCAGCTTGCTGCGTGGCCGCACCGAGACGCGCGCGCTCGACGGGGTCGATATCGAAATTGGCGTCGGTGAAGTCGTCGCTTTGATTGGTGAATCTGGCAGTGGCAAGACCACGCTCGGCAAGATCGTGCTGCGCTTGACCACGCTCACCGAAGGCGAAGTGCGCTTCGAGGGCGCCGACCTGTTCGCCATGGGAACCCGCCAACTGCGCGACGCGCGCCGCGACTTCCAGATGGTCTTTCAAAACCAGCGCGCCAACCTGCATCCCCGCATGACGGTCCAGCAGATGCTCGACGAGTCGTTGCGCCTGCACCGGCCAGAGCTGGACGCCGATAGCCGAGCGGAACAGATTAGCGAATTGCTGCGTCGCGTTGGCCTCAGCGAGCGGGCCGAACAGCGCCCCGACAGCCTGTCGGGCGGCGAGCGCCGACGCGTCGGTCTCGCGCGAATTTTGGCGACGCGCCCCAAGCTGATCGTGGCCGACGAGCCGACCAGCGGTCTGGACGCAGCGATCAAGTTGCAGATCATCGCGTTGCTCAAGGATCTCAAGGACGCTCAGCTGACCTATCTGCTGATCAGCCACGATCTGGGCTTGGTTCGCCGGATCGCCGATCGCGCGCTGGTCATGCTACACGGTCGAATCATCGAGGAGGTGCCGGCCTCTCGACTGGGTGACCCGGCGCATCCGTACACACAGCGCTTGATGCGCGCTGCCCATCTACTGGATGATCGTCGACAGCGTGCGTCAAACGCCGAGGATGGCCAGACAGCAGACGCGTCGATTGCGGCCGGTTGCGTGTATGCGGACGAATGTCCCCTGGCGCGCCGCCGCGGTATCCTGGCGCAGTGCCGACAGTCACGCCCGCCCTATGTCCAGCTTGGACCCGGGCATCGCGTCGCCTGTTTTGCGGCAGGCGACGAATCGAAGGAGAGTTGATGAACCGGTTCAAGGCGGCGCGGGTGCTGACTCAGGCGCTCTTCAGTGGGTTGCTCATTGCTTCCAGCGTAATGGTCATGTCGACCACCGCGCACGCGCAGGCGTCCAACACTCTCGAGGACGTGCGCGATCAGGGAATTCTGTATTTCAAGAAGGGCATCTACAAGCAGGCCAAGGTGCGGTTGGACCGCGCCTATAAGAACTCGAAGGGCAAGAGGGACTTCCTGACCGTCTACTATCGGGCGATGACCTACTACAAGATGCTGCTGCTTGAGACGGCCTTTAAGATGGCTGATGCGGCGGGGCCGCTCGCGGGCGATGACGCGCGCCGGTCGGCCAAGGCCAACGAACTCAAAGACGAGATGGATTCGCTGTACGGCGGCGTCACTTTCAAGGCCGCCAAGGGCGAGACCAATGAAAAGGGTCGCATCTTCTTCGAATCGAAGACCGGCATTATCAACAAGTCCAAGAAGAAGCGTTTCAACGCGATTCGCGAACGCTTCCGCTCGACCGACATTAAGCTCCCGACCATGATCTACCTGCCTTATGGCGCATATACTGCCAACAAGGTGCCGTTTGAACTCCAGCCCGAGGCCGAGAAGCCGCCCGTTTTGGAGATCTTCCTGCAGGTCGTCGTTGAAGAGGATGACGGTATGGGCGTCTGGGGTTGGGTCGGCATTGGCGTTGGCGCTGCGGCCGCGGTGGGAGGCGTGATCTTCGCCGTCACCAGCGACTCTGGCGGCAAGGCGTTGCCTCGCCAATCTGAAATCATCTTTTGACGATGGGACTGCATATGACCACTCGACTCCTCCCGATGGTGCTGGGCGCAACATTCTCTCTTCCGCTGCTGATGGCGGGTGCGGCGCAGGCTGAGGTCTCGACCCC
>JBNMOZ010000293.1:0-7560 GCA_051276005.1 Bradymonadia bacterium
GGCCTTGAGCTTGTCGGCCGACTCTTTCATCGAGGTCTCGATCTTCTCGATCGCCTCTTCGCCCTTTGCGCGAATGTCGGGGATGACCGAGGTGTCTTCTTCGTAGCCGTTGTCGACGAAGTCCTGCTCGGCTTCGGCGAAGGCCTCTTCACCCATGACCTTGAGCTCGCGGGCCTGCTTTTCGGCCTCGCGCTTCATCTTGTCTTGAGTGTTGTTGATCTGCTGGTTGAGGTCGCTGCCAAGGTCTTCAACGGCGAGCACGATGCCCTCGTTGACCTTGGCGAAGCCCAGCTCGACCGCCTCCCGCGAGGTGCGGAACATGTCGTTTGAGGCGTCTTTGATCTTGTCGAGGGTGCCTTGGGCGAAGCTGCGGACGGTCTCGATCAGGTTGTTGATCGAGCCGACCAGGCGCTTGCGAGCGTCGCGGATGAGCGCGAAGCCGTCATTGACGATGTCCTCGATGGTGCCGCTGATGAGCATCGAGGTGTCTTTGAGGCGCTTGCGCAGGTCGGCAAGCAGGCCCTCGGCCATCATACGCGCGTCGGTCAGCGTCGCTTCGAAGGCGCCATCGATCTTCTTGACGATGCCGTTGACCGTCGTCGCCACCTGCTCAGGCAGCTTCTTGATGGTCGCGAACAACTCGTCGAAGGTGATGTTGATGGCGCTCTTGGCCTGCTCCTTGAGCTCGAGGATCGTCTCTTTGGACTGCGTGAGCACGCGCTCGAGCAGCTTGACCGCCGAGTCTTTGAGATCGTTGAAGGTCTCGTCGAGCTGACCTTCGATGTCTTCGTACCCGGGCTTGTCTTTCCAAGCCTGGGCGAACTTGTCCTTCATCACCTGGATGACTTTGTCGAACTGCGCGGGCACCTCTTCGACAAGGACGTCGACCTTCTCGGTCAAGCCACCAATGGCGTCATCGGCCATGGTGATGAGCTTGTCTTTGATGCCGCCAAGCTTCTCTTCAACCGCCGAGATCTGCTCGGTCGCGGCCTTGGCGATGGTGTCGACTTGCCCTTGGATCTGCTCGACGAGCGGATCCTTCATGTCCTTGATCTGGCCTTGTACCAGCTCGGGGATGGGCTCGACGGCGCCAAACACGACAGCGATGCCCGTGTCGGCGACTTCGCGCAGGATTGGCGCGAGGGCCAGAAGCGGGGTTTCGATAAGGCCGATGGCCGTGTCGATGCCCGTCACGATCTTCTGCTTCGTCGTGTAGACCTTGTCCATGAACAGGTTCAGTTTGTCCTGAACCTGGTCGATCACCCCGTTGGTCTTCGATTCAAGTTTTGCCAGCGTCAGGCTCGCTTGCGCGTGCGCCTTATCGATGGATTCCTTGGCTCGTCGACCGAGTTGGGACGGGATGCTCTCGTTGGTCTCTTCTTCAGTGGCCCCGGCGTTCATGATGAGTCCTCAGCGCGCATTATTTATGGTTGCCGAGCGCACCCAAAGCGTCCGGGTCTCCCCGGATCGCCGATTAGGATTACAGCGCACACGACACTACCGATCGATAGAGTGGCAAAGGCGCTCGATTCAGGCAAGTGCGGCGGATGATCGATGTGCACTCTGCGTCCGGGCCGCGACAGGCGCATCGATCCGGGCCAGGCCGTATTTCGGCGTCGGCAGGCGTGCGGGGTGACGAAGTCCGCGAAGGGTTGGATCGTCCCGCTGCGCGGCTCGTCGGCGGCTCGTCAACGCGGCTTCTCGTCGGGGTCAAAGCACGAAAGACGCAAGATGCGTCCAAGGGAGTTCGATGGTGAGTGGTTTCCCGCGAAGCGCGCGCTACCACTGGCCTGGCTTGGACCGATCGGGTTGTCGCTCGCCGGGAGCAAGGGCACCGGCGTGACCGATGACGCGCTCATGCTCAAGGGGTTCGGTATCGAGGACATGGCCTGGGATGGCGTTGTCGACATTCGGCGATGAGCCGTGGCGGTGTCGCCGGTGCGCTGCACAAGTGGTGCGAGGCCGAGATGCAGTCGCAGGCGACGCTCAACCTGCCGATCCATCAAACGACGGGCTCGCAGGGCCTCATCGCCGCGCTCAAGGACAAGGGCTGCCTCGCCGACGTCTGATGATGGACGATGCGCGCTGCGCGCTGCGCGTCTGGCGACGGCAACGCACTCATGACGCAGCCCGATGCGCAGCGGCCGGTCGAGTGCGTATGCCGCTGGTCGCGGGACGCAGGGCTCAATGCGGCGATGTCGGCGAGCCTCTTGCGGACCGACTGTCATGCACGACGATTTGCCTCCTCAAGGTCGAGCGCTTCGACCCGCGACTGGTTCGCGTTCACACACAATCATTCGATTCTGTGTCATTCACGTTCTCTGTTCGATCGACACACCAGGGTACTCGGAGCGCCTGGGTCGAGATCGCGGCGTTGGGCCTGTGAAGTCTTAGCGGGTCCGCCGTGTGGGCTATAATAGGTGCGGAGGGCGACTGTTGAGGGCCGATTTCGGCCCATTGGTCGGGCACCAGGCCGTCCGTACGCTCAAAAGTGCATGAAAAGACGTCGGAAAGAGTGGGTTTCCGGAGTTTAACCTGTTTAAAAGCAGGTGTTTATCCGTTTTCTTGACTTCGGCCGTTTTCGATGCAGCCAGACCGAATTAACGGCCTTCGAGCGTACTGAGAAGATCGATCAGGCGTTCGAGCTCGTCGGCGCTGTGAAAGCGCACTTCGATTCGGCCTTTGCCGCGACGCTGGACGAGTCGGACGGGCGCGCCGAGCGCGCTGCGTAATTGTGCTTCGACGGCGGCAGTCGCCGGGGTCTCGGGGCTCTCGTCCGTCGATGAGGCGGCGTCATCGGCTTCACGCTGAGCACGGGCCTGACGCTCAGTCTCGCGCACGCTCCAGCCGCTCTCCATCGCCTTGTGCCCAAGCGCGAGTCGGGCATCAGCGTCGCACGTCAGGAGCGCGCGTCCGTGACCAGCGCTCAACTGTCCGACCGATACGGCGTCTTGAATCTCGGTGGGCAACTTGAGCAGACGCAGCGCGTTGGCGACCGTCGCGCGATCCTTGCCGACCCGCTGCGCCATCGCCTCCTGAGTGAGCCCTTGCAGATCGGCCAAGTGCCGATATGCCCGTGCCTCTTCGATGGGGTCGAGGTCTTCGCGCTGGATGTTCTCGACCAGCGCCAACTCGTAGGCTTCGCCGTCGGTCACGTCGCGGATGACGACGGCAACCTCGGTCAGGTCCGCCAGCTTCGAGGCCCGATAGCGACGCTCGCCCGCGATGATCTCGAAGCGATGCTCGTCGATGCGGCGTACCACGATCGGCTGGATCAGGCCGTTGGCTCGAATGGACTCGCTCAACTCGACCAAGCGCGCGTCGTTGAACATGACGCGGGGCTGGGTGCCTGCGGGTTGAATTCGGGCGAGTGGGAGCATGCGGGCACCCATGGGGCGCTCGGCGGGAGTGGCGTCAGGAATCAGGGCCGAGAGGCCGCGGCCCAGGGCGGTTCGCCGTGTGCTCATGAGGTCTCCGGGTGGCGTTTGATAAGGAGGCGGGCCAGACGCCGGTAGGCCTTCGCGCCACGCGACGAGCGATCGTAGTGGTGAATCGACTTGCCGAAGGACGGACTCTCAGAGAGCCGGACGTTGCGCGGGATCTGGATCTCGAAGACCAACTCGCCGAAGAACTCGCGCGCTTCGTTCGCGACCTGATGCGACAGGTTGTTGCGCTTATCGAACATGGTCAAGAGGATGCCCTCGATGATCAGGTCCGGATTCAGGCGTTGCTGGATGAGTCGGATGGTGCGCGTGAGTTGTGAGAGCCCCTCGAGCGCGTAGTACTCGCACTGCAGCGGGATCAACGCCGCATCAGCGCAGGTCAGCGCGTTGACCGTAAGCAGGCCCAGCGACGGCGGGCAGTCGATGATGACGAACTGTGGTCGATAGGCGCTGCGCTCCAGGGCTTCCTTGAGCCGAAATTCGCGCGCGACGGCGTCGACAAGCTCGACCTCTGCACCAAACAAGTCTTGGTTCGATGGCAAGACAGTGAGTCCGGGCACGTTGGGCGCGTCGACCTTGATGTCGTCGATCTCGCCCATGCCGATGAGCGCATGGTAGATGCCGCGCGGCTGCGCCTGGGCATCGATGCCCAAGCCGCTCGTCGCGTTTGCCTGCGGATCGAGGTCGATGAGAAGGGTAGACGCCCCTTCAATGGCCAGACCCGCGGCAAGGTTGACGGCAGTGGTGGTCTTGCCGACCCCACCCTTTTGATTCGAGACGCAAATGACGTACGGATCCATGCCGTGTCAGTAGCACAGGTCGGGCTGCGCGGCCATGTTTCGCGGTGTCTTCGAGGCCGCTTTGGCGGTGCCTGAGCGCGAATTTTACGCGGCGAATGTTTCACGTGAAACAATCCTCGTACGGTTGCCGATTGCGCAGAAACAGGTGCACCGTTGGGATCGATCAGGTAGTGATCGGTGGCTGCTGATCGGGTGGCTGCTGATCGGGTGGCTGCTGATCGGGTGGCTGCTGATCGGTTGGCTGCAGGTTTACCTAGCCCGACTGCGCCTCTGGTCGCTCCAAGGCGCAACGCGGGCATAAGCGAGGAGATGCCGTGGCGCTGCTGCGCAAAGAAGACGTTGAGCCTGTCGAGCCGCCCCCAACCTTGGGCGCTGTGCTGGGTCCGACGAGTCGCTTCGAAGGCAAACTGACCTTCGACGGTACGGTGCGCATTGACGGCGAGTTCGTGGGCGATATCGAGTCAAAAGGCACGCTGCTTGTCGGAGAGACGGCGCGTATCGAGGGCACAGTCCGCGTCAACAATGCGACGGTCGCGGGCGCTGTCACCGGCACTCTGATCGTATACGAGACGCTTGAGATTGAGTCGATGGGGCGGGTGAGTGGCGAGATCCATGTCTCGACCCTGATTACAGCGCGGGGCGCTGTGGTCGACGGCAGCATCAAGATGCCCGGCGATACGGGCCAGACCGTAAACTGAGCGCTCGGCGCCTTGGTTGGCTGGTCTGCCTCAGCCGGTCGACGTCTCAGCCGGTCGACGTCTCAGCCGGTCGACGTCTCAGCCGGTCGACGTCTCAGCCGGTCGACGCCTCAGCCATTCGAAATGCGACGGTCCCAGCGTTCGATCTGGCGTGAGCCGCTCTCACCGAGGTCGTAGGGCACCGTCATCGCGCATTCGAAGTCGGCGAGCTCGGCTGGGGGTCGTTGCGCCGCAAGGCACCGCAAAATCGAACGCACCTGGGGGCCACCGGACGCGGCGAGCGCGGGCCATTTGGCAGGTGAGACGACGGCGCGCGAGATGACCTGGCACGGTGCGTCAAGCGACACTGGCCAGCGGCTGCGCTGAACCGTCACATTCTGAAGCCCCAGATGGTGGATTGCCGTGCGCAGAAAGGCGACGCGCTTGGTCAGCGACTCGACCAAGCAGATCGGGTGCTCGGGCCGGGCAATCGCGAGAATGAGCCCAGGCGTGCCGCTGCCGGCCCCCACATCGATCAGCGGCAACTCCGGATCAAGGGCGCCCAGCACGGCGAGGCTGTCAACGACGTCAACGCGCCAAGGGTCGGCCTTCGCCTGCGGCCCAGCCAGGTTGTGCGTCCGGCTCCAGCGTTTACGGAGCGCGAGGTAGGCCTCGATATTCGCGACAGTGGCCTTGGAGACTTGAAGGTCAAGGCCTGCGGTCTCAAGGGCTCGTTGCAGGTCGGCGGCATTCATTCTGGACAGGCTCCGAGCGTCAGGCTGATGGGCGCCATAACGACTCGATTCGTTCCATCATCGAGATGGGCTGTCACGTTGATTTGCGCGGGGGCCGACCCCTCCAGCGCAGCGCAGTCATCGACGTCGGAGGGGCCGGGACCCGCAGCGCAGACGTCGGGGCAGTCTGAGCAGGCTTGACCCCAATCGATGACGTGCGCGACGGGCACATTCCGGTTGGTCCGCAGCCCGACGAATCCATCACCCGCGGGGCCGGGAGGGATGCGGCGGCCGTTGACAATCAGGTCGACGTCGACGGGTTGCCCCTCGGCATCAGCGACGTCGATGAAGAACCAGGTGCGGTCGTCGGCCGTGCAGTATGCCGTGATTTCGGCCCTTGGGGGCACATCGGGCACCGTGATGACGTTATCGCACGCGCCGCAGAGAGCGATCAGGCAGGCCAGGACGGGTAGGGTGGGGCGCATACCGCTCCGTTTCGTCGTGAAATTGGCGTTCGCGGTTGATGACCCTACGTCTGCATCCGCGGCGCTCATGTAGCGGAAGGGCGCACAGTGCGCAACTCAGAGACCAGGCTTGAGTGGACCGCGGCTGGCGCAGCGGTGATGTTGCCGTCTGTGAGGGTGAGCGGGGCGCCATGCATTCCGGTTACGATACCCCCGGCTTCGCGCACAAGCAGTGTGCCGGCCGCGATGTCCCACGCCTTGAGGCGGTCTTCCCAATAGCCGTCCAACCAGCCCGCGGCAACATAGGCCAGGTCGAGCGCGGCGGCACCGGCGCGACGCATTCCCTGTGCGGTCGTCAGCAGGTGCGCGAACTCGGCCGTATTGTTCTGCGGGGTCGCGCGGCGATCGTATGGAAACCCGGTCGCGAGCAGGGCCTTGTCTAGGGCTGTGCACTGGCTAACGCGCAGTGCAACGGCGTCGCGGAAGGCACCTGAGCCCCGCTTGGCATGGAACATCCAGTCGCGAATGGGCTCGTAGACGACGCCGACGATGGGAGCGCCGTCGATACATAATGCGATCGAGACGCAGAAGTGGGGCACGCCGTGGGCGTAGTTGGTCGTGCCATCAAGGGGATCGACGTACCAAACGCGGTTTGGTTGGGCGGCGTTTAGGGCACCTGGCGGCGCTGCAGGCGACTCCGCTACGGACTCGGCTGTGCGCTGACCGCCGCCCTCTTCGGCAACAATACGATCAGTGGGGAACGCCGTCTGGATGGCATCGACGATGACGGCTTCGGCGGCGAGGTCGACCTCGGTCACCAAGTCCACTTCGCCCTTATGATCGATGTCGATAGGCGTGTCCCACCGGGCGCGAATCAGCGCGCCGGCCGCGCGGGCAGCGCTCTGTGCGACCTGCATGGCAGCATCGAGGGCGTCGTTCGATTGTTTCACGTGAAACATCTCCAGGCGGCGTCATGCACTTGAGGGCGCAACCACCGTATTCCAGTGGAGTCGCGACTTGGGCACACTCGGTTTGTCAGGAGCACCAAAGCCACGTCTGCATCGGGATCGATCCAGACCGATGTGCCGGTGAAGCCAAGGTGCCCAAAGCTTCGGCGGCCGAAATGCTGACCCGCCGTTGAACCGACCGCGCTGGGCGTATCCCAGCCGAGCACCCGGGCCCCCAAAGGGTGACGCCATCGCGCTGAGAGGCTGGCGGGGATCAACTCATCGGGTAACTTCAGCGCGCTGCCATCGCCTTGCGCAGCCCGCAGCCAGCCGCGCGCCGCCGTCAGCGTCGCGTCGAGGGTGCCGAAAAGGCCCGCATGCCCGCCGATGCCACCGAGCGTCCAGCAGTTGTCGTCGTGTACCTCGCCTTGAAGCAGGCGGGCCCGCCAGGGGCAATTCTCGGTGGCGGCATACACCAGAGCGTCCGCACGGGCG
>JBNMOZ010000294.1:0-7545 GCA_051276005.1 Bradymonadia bacterium
GCGCCGCCCGTGAGCCAACAGACCACCGGCCAGACAATCGGCGAGACACCGTCGCGCAGCGGCAGACCGGTCACACCGCTCGCCCGCTCACACCGCCAGGGCGGCGATGCGGGTCCGGCTGGCGGTCAGGGTGGCGATGGTCTCGTCGAAGCCGGCCAGCTTGGCCTGCTCCTTAGCGAGGATCTCGGCGGGGGCGCGGCTGAGGAACTTCTCGTTGCTCAACTTGCGCGCCACGCCATCGCGCAACTTCTGGGTCTTCGCCAAGGTCTTGTCGAGGCGGGCGATCTCTTCTTTGAAGTCGATCAAGCCGACCAGCGGCACGCAGACCTCTACGGCGCCCGCCAGCTGAATGCCCGAGCCCTTGGGCCGATCGCCTTCGACCTGGATCGTCAGCGGCTCCATGCGGCCCAAGCGCGACAGCAGCGCCCGCTCCGACTCGAGCAACTCAACCGTGGCAGCATCGGGGCAGCGCAGAACCGTCGGCACGACCTTGGAGCCCAGGTTCAACTCGCCGCGAATATTGCGCACGCCCGTGATAATGGCCTGCACCGACTCGATGGCGGCCAACGCGGCCTCATCACGCGGCACATCGCCCACCTTGGGGAAGTCAGCGACGATGAGCGCCTCGGGGCGGTCTTTGCCCAGCGGCAGCGACGCCCAGATCTCTTCGGAGGCGAAGGGAATGAACGGGTGCAGCAGCCGCAACGCCTTGTCGAGCACACGTGCGAGCGTGTGTTGGGTCGCGTACCGGGCGGCATCGTCGTTGTCGTCGTTGTAGAGGATCGGCTTGGCCAGCTCGATGTACCAGTCGCAGATCTCGCCCCAGAAGAACTGGTACGCGGCGTTTGCGGCCTCGTTGAGTTGGAACGCCTCAAGGGCCGAGTTGACCTTCTCGGTCGTCACGTCGAGCCGCGTCAGGATCCACTGATCGATGCGGTTGAGCCTCGCGGGGGCGGGCTGGCTCGCGTCGAAGTCTTCGAGGTTCATCAGCGCGAAGCGACACGCGTTGTAGACCTTGTTGACGAAGTTGCGGTTGAGCTTGACCTGGTCCATCGACAGCTTGATGTCGCGGCCCTGCCCGGCCAAGAGCGCCAGCGTCATGCGCAGGGCATCGGCGCCGAACTCCGACGACACCGTCAGCGGATCGATGACGTTGCCCTTGGTCTTCGACATCTTCTGGCCCGACTCGTCGCGCACCATCGCGTGCAAGAAGACCGTGTCGAACGGCACCTCGCCCATGAAGTGCAGGCCCATCATCATCATCCGGGCGACCCAGAAGAAGATGATGTCAGAGCCGGTCTCCATGACCTGCGTGGGGTAGAAGGTCTTGAGATCCGGCGTTTTGTCGGGCCAACCCAGGGTGCTGAACGGCCACAAGCCGCTCGAGAACCAGGTGTCGAGCACGTCCTCGTCCTGGTGGATGTCGGCGCTGCCGCAAGCATCGCAGGCCGTGGGATCTTCGCGTTGCACGATGATGGCGCCGCAGTCTTCGCAGGTCCACGCAGGAATCCGATGGCCCCACCACAGCTGGCGGCTGATGCACCACGGCTGGATGTTGTCCATCCAGTGGAAGTAGGTCTTCTCCCAGTTCTTGGGCACGATCTTCGTGTCGCCGTTGCGCACCGCGTCAGCGGCCGGCTTCGCGAGCACGTCGGCTTTGACGTACCACTGCTTGGACAGCATCGGCTCGACCACGCTGTTGGAGCGCTGGCATCGACCCAGCTGCTTGGTATGCGGCTCAATCTTGACCATGAGGCCCATCGCCTCGAGGTCGGCGACGATGGCCTTGCGCGCGTCGAAGCGATCCATGCCCTGGTACTTGGCTGGGGCGTTGGCGTTCATCTTCGCGTCGCGGTCGAGCAGCGGGATCATCTCGAGGTCGTGGCGCTTACCCACCTCGAAGTCGTTGAAGTCATGCGCGGGCGTGACCTTCACGGCGCCGGTGCCGAAGGCCATGTCGACCAGGATTTCGTCGGCCACGATGGGAATGCGCCGGCCGGTCAGCGGCAGCTCGATCTCTTTGCCGATGAGGTGCTGATAGCGCGGATCGTCGGGGTGCACGGCGACCGCGGTGTCGCCCACCATGGTCTCGGGGCGCGTGGTGGCGACGACGAGCTGCTCATCACTGTCGGCCACCGGATACGCCACATGCCACATGAAGCCCTGGCTCTCCTCATGCTCGACTTCGAGATCTGAGAGAACGGTCTGGCAGCCGGGCGACCAGTTCACAAGCCGATCGTCCTGATAGATGAGCCCCTGCTCGTAGAGCGTCACAAAGACTTCGCGCACTGCCTTGGACAGGCCGTCGTCCATGGTGAAGCGCTCGCGATCCCAGTCCACCGAGGCGCCCAGGGCCTTCATCTGGCGGGTGATGTTCGCGTGATACTCGTCTTTCCACGCCCACACCTGCGCCAAGAAGGCCTCGCGCCCCATCTCAAGCCGGTTGCGCCCCTCGGCGGCGAGCTTGCGCTCGACCACCATCTGGGTCGCGATGCCGGCGTGATCGGTGCCCGGCAGCCAGAGCGTGTTGAAGCCGCTCATCCGCTTCCACCGAATCAGGACGTCCTGAATCGTCAGCGTCAGCGCATGCCCGATATGCAGGGAGCCCGTGACGTTCGGCGGCGGGATCGCGATTGTATACGGGGGCTTCTCGCTGTCGACGTCGGCGGCGAAGTAGCCCCCGTCCATCCAGCGCTGGTACCAGCGCTCTTCGAGACCATGATGATCGTACTTGGTCTTCAGCTCGCTCACAGTTTGCTCACTCATCTGGGGGCTCCTCCGGCACGCGGGGCATGCCATCGTAAGCACGCCGACACACGGGGCGTCGGCGGGTGAATCAAATTTTGCGGAGGGGGCAGGCGCGGCTGTCTAGCAGCATCCCGACCGCCTGCGCAGTCGAAATGGCGACAGGCCCGGGATCAAGACGCGAGGCGCTCGCGTACCAGCCGGGCGATCTCTTCCTTGAGGATCGCTTCGGCCAGCCGTGGCACGACCTCCCAAGCGACCTGCTCGACGGTCTCGCGCGACGCGTCGTTGAGCGCCGCGGCGATCGCCGGATCGGCGGCGATCTTGGCGATCGTCTGCTTGATGGTGCGGCTCGTGAAGGCGTCCATGGGCGGCGGCTGCGGCGCGCGACTCGGCGGCGCCGGGGCGGCCGCGGCAGACACCGGCGCCACCGACGGGCGACCGTTGCCCAGCGACTGCTCGGCCGGTACCGACGGCGCGCTCTTGGGCGGCGGCGGTGCCGGCGCTGCGCTGCGAGCACCGCGCGGCGGCGGCGGCGGCGGCGCATCATTTCGAGTGGGCAGCGGCAGCGCTGGCTTGCTGGCCGGCCGACCTGGGCTTGACGGACGACCTGGGCTGACCGGGACGCTGTCGGTCAGGCCACCCTTCTTGCGCGCCAGCGGGATGGTCATGGTCGTCGACCGGAAGACCGCCTTGTCAGGCACAGGCTGGCCGAGGGCGGTGAACACCTTCTCTACGAGCTGCTGCGTCAAGAACGGCTTTTGAATGTGGGCGTCGATGCCCGCCTTCTGGGCGCGACCTGCGTCGAAGCTGTGGTTGCGCCCGACAAGCAGCAAGACCTTGGTCTTGCTGCCCGACTTGATGCGCTCGGCGACGTCATACCCGCCGCCATCCAGCGCCGCGTCGACGATGGCCATGGCCGGCGATTCGGTCTGCACCAACTCGAGCGCGGCAGCGCCATCGGCGGCGAAGACCAAGTTGCAGGGGTGCTTCGCCAAAGAGATCTCAACCATGCGACGCACGGTCCGGCTCGATTCAGCGACGACGATCGTACCCAGCATGCTCTCTCCGAGTCCCGAAGCGAAAAATAGACCCTCAGCGCAGTAGCACGCGGTCTTCGAGGGCGTCAAGCCAGAGGCGGCGAGCAGACCGCTGCGATTTGAGCGCCCCGCGCGGTCCAATCGCGGCCCTCAACGAGCGACAGGCAGCAATTCAAGTCCTGTCCAGCAGAGCGTGCGTTGCCTACACTGCGCTCGCCCGCGCCCTCTCGGATGGATGGATGGATGAAAGATATGATGCGTCTTTGGCTCAAGCCGGTACTTCGACTGCTCACCGGTGCGTTCTTCGTCTGGGTTGGGGTGCTGCACTTCGTGGCGCCCGAGCCATTCGTGAAGATCGTGCCGAGCGTGCTGCCGGCGCATTTGATGCTCGTCTACATCAGCGGTGCGTTCGAGATTCTGGGCGGCCTTGGGCTCATCGTGCCGCAGACCCGGCGCTTCGCCGCGTGGGGGCTTCTCGCGCTGCTGGTCGCGGTGCTCCCCGCCAATATCAACATGGCGGTCAACGGCATCTATCTGGACGGGATGCCCCATGAGCCATGGCTGCTCTGGGCGCGCTTGCCGGTGCAGCTCGTGTTCGCGCTGGGGGTTGCGTGGACAGGCGGCCTCTGGCCTCGCCAACGCTGACCTCGCCGACGCTGAGCGGGCGTCAGTCGCGATGCCGCGCGACGACGACCATCGACTCGCTGTCGTCGCTCACGGGCGCCTCGTCGAAGTCGCCCAGGATCTCAACGACCTCGAAGCCGTTGTAGTGCAGCAGCGCCTCAATCTCGGTGGGCGCGAAGTAGCGGTGCGAGAGCTGCGAGACGATCTCTTCGGGCCCCTCGCCCTTCGGATCACGCTCGCTGCGAAACCACATCTGATTGAGTTGGCGCACGCCGTCCCAGCTGCTGCGCTCGCTGTACGTGTACCAGGCGTTATGGCCGGGGTGCCGATAGCGCGAGCCGCCGTACCAGCGAAACCGAGGCCGCGCAAAGTAGGCCGCGTCGGGCATGAGCATGTCGAAGCAGAATCGCCCGTCGGGTGCCAGATGCGCCTTGACGCTCGCCAGGCATTGCTCGACATCGGTGCGGGTATACAAGTGCTGGAAGGCGTTGAAAGGACACGAAATAAGGCTAAACTTACGACCGAGGGCGAACGCCCGCATGTCGGCCTGCACCAGCTGAAGGTTGGCCTGCTTGGTCGCCGGCAGTCCGCGTTTTTTGGCCTGCGCGAGGCGCAGCATGTCGATGCTGAGATCGAGCCCCACGATCTTGGCACCGCGTCGGACCGCTCGCGTCGCGATGCGCCCGCTGCCCACCCCGAGCTCAAGCACCCAATCGTCGACCTCGACATACGCCGCGGCGTAGAAGTTCGCGTCTTCGGTGCGGTCTTTGTACTCGTGGTCGTAGTACAGCGGATCCCGGTAAAGGTCGCGCGTGCCGGCGTCTAAATCGAAGTCCTTGCCCATGCGGCGACGATAGCATGCTCGGGTGCGTCCGCGACTTCAGCGCCAAGAATTTGCGTCAATCGCGAAGCCGCCTACACTGCGCATCATGAGCCGCCCCTTCCCACTGTCTCCAACGTGGTTGCCTCCAGCGCGGCTGTCTCCGCTGCTGCTGCTGCTGCTGCCCGCCCTGCTGTTGATCGGCTGCGGAAGCGGTCGCCGTCAGGCCAGCATCGCCACCCTCGACGCGTGCATCGCCAAGCAATCCGCGCCCGGTGAGGTTCGCCTGCTGCCCGCCTGCATCGCCACCGCCGAAGGCGTGATGGCCACCGACTCCGAGTACATCGCGGGTGTCGTCGACTGTGAGCTGGGCTGGTTCGCCCGCAGCCCTGCGGCGCTGATGGCGCAAGCGGTCGCGGCGCGCACGTATCTGGCCGCGTTCCTCGGTCGCAAAGGCGAGAAGGCCACCGTGCCGATCGGTCCGCATTTTCAGTGCTGGCGGCCCACTGCGCATGCGCGCTCCCGGCAAGCCGCCCTGGCCACGGCTGACACGGTCATGTACTTCAGGCGCGAGATCATCAACGGCAACTACGTGGCCGGCGCGCGCCAGCTCAACGACGACTGCACGGCCGATTTGCCTTCGAAGAGCGGCTACTCCTACGACAGCTGGAACGCCATGCGCAGCCGGTACATGAAGGCGCGTAAGCGCGGAAAGCGCCGACCCTTCAGCGGCGTGTACTGGACCGAGCTGCTCATCACGCGCAACGAAGGCCGCACGGGCGAGGCCGTCGAGGGCACCCCGTTCGCGAGCCCTGGACCGAAGAACCGCGGGGCCTTGGGCCAGTACGCCGCCTCGTGTCTGGCCGACAGCGGCTACGACACCGGGCGCATCCTGCGATACTTCTACGGGGAAGACGTGGCGCTGTCGCTGCCGTTGCCCGACTCGACCCCCTTCAAACACGGGGCCCCGCTCGAAGACGCGCTGCCCGAATTAGAGATCCCCGCCCTGAAGATGCCCGCCCTGAGCTACTGGAGCGAATGACCGACAGCGCCCAAACCGCCGCACCGACTCGACGACGCTGGCGGCGCTGGCTGCTCGAGATCCTGTTGCTGGTGATCATCGCCATCGGCATCTTCGCCTGGAAGGCTCGCCATCTGCTGCCCAATGACGGTCGCCCGGCTCCGAGCGCCGCGCTGCGCACCCTCGACGGCACCCCCGTCAAGCTCAGCGACTTGCGCGGCAAGCGGGTCAACCTGCACTTCTGGGCCACGTGGTGCAGCACCTGCTCATACGAGCACGCCACGCTCAACGCGGTGCACGCCGAGCTGGACGATGACGAGGTGCTGCTCTCGATCGTCGCGGACGGCGAAGACGTCGCGAAGATTCGCCGTCTAGTGGCCGAGCGCGACATCAAGTACCCGGTGCTGCTGACCGATCGCGCCACGCTCGAGGCCTTCAAGATCACCCAGTTCCCCACCAACTACTACCTCGACGCGGACGGGCAGATCGCCAACGGCGACGTGGGCATCTCGAGCCGCTGGGGTGTACGCTGGCGGCTGGGAAGAGCCGGAGGCGAGTAATGGGACGCAAAAAGAAGAAGCAGAAGGTCGATGTGAGCGGCGCCGGCTTTAGCGGCGGTGGCTTCGACGGCGGTGGTGGCTTCGGCGGTCAGATGGCCGAGCTGCTCAAGGCGCAAGGCCTGGTCACGGCCGACCAGATGCCCAGCGTCGATCGCAGCAACGAGCGCCGACCCGACCGGCCCAGCAGCGACGAGCACAGCATCGATTGGCCCAGCAGCGACAGATCGGCCGACCGGTCCGGCGGCGGTAGGTCCGGCGGCGGTAGGCCCGGCGGTGGTAGGCCCGGCGGCAGCAGGCCCGGCGGCGGCAGGTCAGGCGGCGGCAGGCCCAACAGCGGCAGTCCCAACAGCGGCAGTCCCAACAGCGGCAGATCTGGAAGCCCCAGGCCCAGCAGCCCCAGGCCCAGCAGCCCCAGGCCCAGCAGCGCGCCTACGGCTGACGTGCTCGACACCGGTGTCACGTTCGCTGATCAGAAGAAGGTGGTGCTGCGCCGCACCTCGAAGGGCCGGGCAGGCAAGAGCGTCACGCTGGTCGAAGGACTGGTGGGTATGCCGCTCAAGCCGCTCGCCAAGCAGATTCGCGGCGCCATGGGCTGCGGGTCGAGCGTCGAGGACGACGCTATCGTCGTGCAGGGCGATCAGCGCGATCGGCTGGCCACCTGGCTGACCGATCAGGGCGTCAAGCTGATCGTCAAGAGCTGAGGTCGGTCAGCGCGGCCTCAATCTGCGCCGCATG
>JBNMOZ010000295.1:0-7518 GCA_051276005.1 Bradymonadia bacterium
ACGTCAGCTCGGTGCGCACGGCGCCCGCGGTCGTGCCCAGGTCGAACCCGGTCGTGCGTCCGGTGATGACCGCGGCGCGCTGACCATCGACGTGGCGAATCTCGGCCGGCCCTTCGCCGGGCTCGATGGCCGCCACGGCTTCAAGAGGCAGCGGCACGTCGGCGCCGGGGTTGACGATGAGCGCTTCGAGCGCTTCGCGGCTCTTGATGGCCTGCGGATCAACCCGCACTCGCACGTCGACCCGGTCGATCCGCTGGCGCAGCTGCGTCGCCACCTCGCCTTCGATCTGACGCCGCAGCCCTTCGGCCACCTGGCGCACGTCGAGGCCCAGCGCAGCGAGCCGGGCGCGATCGAAGCGCACCTGCAGCTCGGGGTAGCCGCGCCGCATGCTGCTGCGCACGTCGGTGACCCCCTCAACCGCGGCGACGCGGGGCGTGAGTTTGCGGGTCAGGCGCGTCAGCAGGGTCAGGTCGTGCCCGATGATCTCGACGCGAATGGGCGGCCGCAGGCTGAACAGGGTCGGGCGGCTGAGCACCATCTCCACCCCGGGGATGCCCCGCTGAATCCGACGCAGCGCCGCGGCCGAGGCGGGCTCCATGTCGGCGTCGGCGAGCCGGATGCGCACCGAGACCGTGTGGCTGCCGCGCTCAGCGCTGGTGTCGCTCAAGTCGTCGGGCTCGCCGATGAAGGCGTCGACGCCCTGCACCCCCGCGATCTTGCGGGCCTCAGCCTCGAAGATCGCGACCCGAGAGGCCGTCTCGGTCAGCGGCGTGCCCACCGGAAACTGCAGCTCGGCGGTCAAGACGCCCTGTCGCACTTCGGGGATCAGCTCCGCGCCCAGGTCGCGAGAGAGCAGCCACGCGCCCCACCCCAGCATGCCCACGATGAGCATGACGGCCAGCGGCGCTCGCAGCGCGGCCCGCAAGACCGGCCCATAGGCGCGGCGCGTGCCCTCGATCAGCGCCCCGATCAGCGTGACTAACGGCCAGAGGATCAGCCCCGCCGCCCGCGCCACGGACCGCGCAATGAAGCCCAACGGCAGCAGCAGCCCCCCCAACAAGACGATGATCGCGTTGCCGACCACTTCGAGGACGGTCTGCAACAGCACGTACGGCAGCGTGACGAGCATGAGAGCCAGCCCGCGGACCGTGCGTCGACGCGCCCACCACCGCGGCATCGCCGTCATCGGCACGCCCCAACGTTCGGGCAGATCGACGCTGCTCGAGACGCCGTCAAAGCGGCGCGAGGCGAGCATGGGGACGACGAAGAGCGCGACGATCAGCGAGGCGAGCAGCGAGCACACGACGGCCAGCGCCAAGTCGCCGAAGACCTGCCCGGCGACGCCCTCGACGAAGACGATCGGCAAGAACACAGCGACGGTGGTGAGGGTGCTGGCGATGACCGCCGCGCCGACCTCTTGGGTGCCACGGATGGCGGCCGCGATGATGTCGTCGCCCTCTTCTCGACATCGATAGATGCTCTCGAGCACCACCACGGAGTTGTCGACCAGCATGCCGATGCCCAGCGCCAGGCCGCCCAACGACATGATGTTGAGGGTGACGCCGAAGAGCAGCAACGGCACGAAGGTGACCGCGACCGAGACCGGGATCGCCACCGCGATGACCAGCGTGCTGTAGCCCGACCGCAAGAAGACATAGAGGATGAAGATCGCCAGCAGGCCGCCGATGAGGGCCGCGCTGCGCACCTCGTCGAGGGCCGCCTCGATGAAGCTCGCCTGCTCGCTGAGCAGCGTGACCTGCATCGCCCTGGGGCTGCGATAGGCAAGAAAATCGATCAGTTGACGGTGCTGGGTGCGTTGCTTGCGCGCCTTCTTGTCGCCGAGCCCGGGCGGCGGGCTGCCCCGCGGGTGCGCCTTGGCGTAGATCTGCTGCTCGGCGGTCCCGAAGACCGCCTCTTCGACGCGCCCACACACCTCGACGATGTTCGCGCCGGCCTGTCGATCGATATCGACCCGCACCGCTGGGCGCCCATCGACGCGCACCATCGAGCGCGCCTCCTTGGTCGTCGGCAACACCTCGGCCACGTCGCCCAGACGCACCAGGGCCATGTCATTGGGGTTGGTGCCCGAGTCCAGCGCGATGTCGGACTCCAGCGCCAAATCTGACTCGAACACCACCACCTGCCGCAGCGCCCCGGCCGTGCGCAGCTCCGCCACGGTGCGCACCAAGAACTCGACCGTGCCCTCTTTGAGCGTGCCGCCTGCGACGTTGACGTTCGCGGCCCGAAGACGATTGACGACCTGCTGCACGCTCAGCCCGCGCGCCGCCAAAGCCGACGGCCGCATGCGCACCTGCACCTCGCGTTCGAGCCCGCCGAGCACGCGCACTGCCGCGACGCCTTCCAAGCGCGCCAGCTCGGGGCTGAGCACCTCTTCGGCATATTGGCGCAGCTCTGTGAGCGTACCGGTGCCGCTGACGGCCAGGCTCATCACGGGCAACAAGGACGGATCGCGCCGCAGCAACAGCGGAGGCTCGGCGCCGGTCGGCGGTCGAATGCGGGCCAGCCGCTCGCGCACCCGCTGCGCGGCCCGATCCATATCGGTCTTCCAGTCGAACTCGAGCACCACCTCGCTGCCGCCGGCGCGACTGCGCGACTGCATGCCAACCAGCGACTCGACCGTGCCCACGACCGACTCGATCTGGCGCGTGATCTCTTGCTCGACCTCTTCGGGGGCCGCGGCAGGGTACTCGGTGCGAATGGTGAGGGTCGGGTAGTCGAGATCGGGCATGAGCTCGAGACCGAGCTGCCCGTAGGCGAGGATTCCGAAGAACGTCGCCGCGGCGGTGATCATGAAGACGGCGACCGGCCGTGCGGTGGCGAAGCGGAACATTGCGGCGGATTGTGTTGGCCCGTACGCGGGCTGTCAAATTCAGGCCGCCCTCAGCGCCGTCGAGTTGCGGGTCGACATTGCAAACAGCCCCCCAATCCGATTGACTGCCGCCGCTTTCTCAAGACCGTTTGACTGCGACCGTTTGACCGCCACCGGTTCGATGCCGTCCCGCATCAGGAGCCTCCATGCCCAGCGAGCCCAAAACGTCCATCTTCAGCGGCGTCTTCACCGCGCTCATCACCCCGTTCAAGGACGGCGCGGTCGATCACGATGCCCTCGCCCGTCTGGTCGAGCGGCAGGTCACCGCCGGCATCCACGGCCTGGTGCCCTGCGGCACGACCGGTGAAGCCAGCACCTTGGACGAGGCCGAACGGCTCGCCGTCTTCGCGACCTGCCTGCGCGCAGCCGCCGGGCGATGCGTGATCGCTGCGGGCGTCGGCACCAACGACACCGCTCAGACCGTTCGCATGGCCAAGGCCGCCGCCGCCATGGGCTGCGACGCCGCGATGATCATCGCGCCCTACTACAACAAGCCCACCCAGGCCGGCTTGTACGCCCATTGCCGCGCCGTCGCCGAGGCCATCCCCGGCACGCCGGTCATGGTCTACAACGTGCCCAGCCGCACGGCCGTGAGCTTCACCGTCGACACCCTCGCGCGCCTGGCCGATGTGCCGGGCATCGACGCGGTCAAGGAGGCCACCGGCGACATGGTCTTCGACGGCAACCTGGTGCGCCGCTGCGGATCGAAGATGGCCGTGCTGTCGGGCGACGACATGTCGGCGTTCCCGCTGTGGGCGCTGGGCGGCGCCGGCGTCGTCTCGGTGCTCAGCAACCTCATGCCCGAGCGCGTCGTGGGGCTCTGGCGCTTGTGGCTCGCGGGCGACATCGCCGGCGCGCGCCGCCAGCACCTCGCGCTGTTGCCGTTGTTTCAGGCCATGTTCTTCGAGACGAGCCCTGGGCCCCTCAAGCTGCTCATGAGCTGGATGAGTTCGGACATCGTGCCCGATATGCGCTTGCCCCTGGTGCCGCCCACTGCCGAGACGGCTGAGCGTCTGTTTGCGTTGGCGACCCAATACGGTCTGCCGGTCAGCCGTACGCCCGCGCAGGCGGCTGAGTGAGGCTGGGCATCTTCGGCGCCAGCGGCCGCATGGGCCAACAGCTGCATGCCTGCATCGCTGAGCACCCGACCCTTGAATTATTTCGGTCGGTTGGCCGTGGCGACGCCGGCAACTTTGGCGGCTGTGACGTCGTCATCGACGTGGCCTTGGCGGCGGCGACGGCTGACCTGATGGATCGCCTCGACGGCGCCGCGCTGGTCACCGGCGTGACCGGACGCGACGCCGCGCAGCAGGCCGCCATCGACGCCTACGCCCAGACCGCGCCGGTCTTCATCGCCGCCAACTTCAGCCTGGGGGTCGCTGTGCTCTCGCGCTTGGTCAAACAGGCCGCGGCGGCGCTCACGGGCTTTGACGTCGAGGTCTTCGAGGCCCACCACCGCAACAAGGCCGACGCGCCCAGCGGCACCGCCCTGCACCTCGCCCAAGCGGCCGCCGAGGGTGCCCGTCTACCCTGGCCCGCTGCCCGCGCGCCGGTCCGCGATGGCTTCACGGGCGCCCGTTCACCGGATCAGATCGGCATCAGCGCCGCCCGGGGAGGCGACGTAATTGGCGAGCATACCGTGTACTTCTTCGGCTCGGCCGAGACGTTGGAGTTGACGCACCGCGCAACCAACCGGGCGGTCTTTGCCCATGGCGCGCTGCGTGTCGCCGCGTGGCTGCCCGCGCAAACAGATGGGCTGCACGATGTCGACTCGTTTCTCGATCAGTCCCTGCCCGACGCCGGCTCAAATTCGGTACCAAATTGAAGCCACGCATGCGCGCCGCTACGATTCTTTTGGATACGATCTGGGTACCTCGGAGGGTTGCAAATGGGTGACGTGAGCCAGGCGCCGATGGCGGCACCACCCGCCTGGGAAGAGACGGGCGCGAACGGAATTCATCCGCTCTTTGAGAAGCGCGCCATTCGTCGAGCGCTCAATCGAGTCAGCGCTGGGCTGTTGCGGCAAGAGTCGATCTTCGCCGCACACGCGGCGCTGCGGAGCCTCGACGACATTCACCCCCTGGGGCATAAGCGCGACTTCATCGCCTGTCTGCCGCAGGACACCCTCGACGTGCTGATCTTCCTCTACTTCCGCAAGATCGACGCCTGGATGGGCCGCCACCCGGTGACGCTGCACTGAGCAGCTAATGAGACCGAGCGGTGCCTGGGTCTGGGCGGTTACCGGGTCTGGGCGGTTACCGGGTCTGGGCGTGGCTGGATTCGGGCAGGTGGCTAGATTCGGGCGGTGCCGCTACTTGGGCACCTTCTCCCAGTCCGCCAGGAACTTCGCCAGACCGGCGTCAGTGAGCGGATGCTGGGCCATCTGGCGGATCACCTTGAGCGGCAGGGTGACCACGTGGGCACCCAAGCGGGCCGACTCCAACACATGGCCGGGGTGGCGCACGCTGGCGACCAAGACCTCGGTGTCGTACTCGTAGTTCTCATAGATTTCGAGGATCTGCCCGACCGTCTCCATGCCGTCATGGCCGATGTCGTCGAGCCGGCCAACGAACGGGCTGATGTAGTCGGCGCCGGCCTTGGCGGCGAGCAGGGCCTGCAAGGGCGAGAAGCACAGCGTCACGTTGGTGGCGATGTGGTTCTCAGCGCACCAGCGCACCGCCTTGAGGCCGTCCATGATCAACGGAATCTTGACCACGATGTTCTCGTGGATCTCGGCCAGCTTCTTGGCCTCTTCGATCATGCCCGCGGCGTCCGTGCTGACCACCTCGGCCGAGATGGGGCCGTCGACGATCTCGCAGATTTCACGAATGACGTCTTCGAACTTACGGCCGGTCTTGGCGATCAAGGACGGGTTGGTGGTCACGCCGTCGGCGAAACCCAAGCTGGCGGCTTCGCGGATCTCGTTGACGTCGGCGGTGTCGATGAAGAACTTCAAGCGGCTGCTCCTGGTTGGTACGTGGTGACTGTTCGAGCCTGGTGGGACGGCGCGGCGACTATAGCGCTGCGGTCTGAACAATCAACGCAGAAGCCACGCTGTCGATATGCCCTCAGCGCCGCGCGACCTTGGCCTCGAGGATCGCCGCCAGCAGCGCCTCGCCAATCTGGACGTAGCCCGCGCGGGTCAGGTGTACGAAGTCGCCGCCTGCCAAACGCTTTCGACGCCAACCACGAATCGCACCGACGCCGCCCATGGCCCCCTGGGTGTCCCAGAACGCGCAGCCGTGCCGGGCCGCGAGATCGCGTTGGATCTGGTAGACCTCGCCCATCAGCGCCGGCGTTTGCCGAGCCCGGAGCATGTCTGGCGGGCCGGTGATGAGGCAGTCCGCCCCGGGGGCAGCCTGCTTGAGACGCTGCATGACGCGCTCTTGATCGGTCGCGTAGACCCCCGCGTCGAGCTGCTCGTCGAAGAGCTCGTTGGCGCCGAAGCTGAGCACGATGAGCGTGGGGTCCATCCGCTGAAGGGCGCCGGCAAAGCCGATGGGATCGGTCTTGAGCAGCCGCGTCGCCCGCGCGCCATTGAGGCCCAGCGCGTCCCAGGCCAGGCCGCGCGTGTTGTCGAGGCTGACGCCGAAGACGCGCACCTCGCCCGTGCCGAGCACCGGATGTATCGAGACCGCCTGCGCGTCGGGCTCGACCTCGATGCGCACGAACCCGGGCGCCGCCCACGGCCCGCGGGTGCTGTGGCGTCCGACCGATTTGCCGTCGACGCGCACCTCCATGCAGCCGCCCTCAGGCTGGGCCATGAAGTGGATGTCGGCCGCCGCAAATGCAGCGTGGCCTTCGGCGCGCCCCACCGTGACCGATGCCTCACCATCCGCGCTGGCCATTGCGCAGCCGCCGGGCCCGAACCAGCCGTCGTCGACGCCGCCCTTGATCCCCGCGACCGACCAATCGCCGGTGGTGCTGTTGGCGATACCCGACTGCCAGTAGCTCGCCCAAGGCTTGCCGGCCAAAACGAAGCCGCGTCCGCCGTCGCCATACCGGTCTTGCAGGCCCGCGCGGATGGGCGCCGTCCACAGGTCGGCCGCGATGTGGCTGTCGCCAAAATGGGTCACCCGGACGCGCTCAGGGCCGCCGAGTCCATCGAGGAACCGAGCGATCTGATCGGGATTTTCAAGCGGCGTCGGGGTGGTCATTGTCGGCACGAGCAATCCGATAATCAGGCCAAGAGGCAAGGTGATCATCGCGGCAACTCGCAGGCGACGGGCCGACGCTGGTAGGCCGTGACGCGATGGCCCGCGATCCACAGCCCGACCTTGCCGTCGATGCCCGGATCGCGATCCTCGATCTGCACCGCGACGGCGGGGGTCTCGCCGGCGAGGCTGAGCGGCACGTCGATGCGGGCCGTGTAGCCATCACGCGTGGGGCGCCAGTCGAAAGTCACCAGGCTCTTGATGCGCTTTCGCCTCTTGCGATTGCCCCAAACCCCAATGCGGCCCTGGCGGATCTTGAGGTGCACCGCCCGGCGCCGATCGCCGCCCAGCCAGACATGCACGCCATCTTCTTTGCTGCGCTCGGGATCGACCACCGCGATGTCGATGATCAAGCGGTCGCCGCGGATGCTCGCTGCGACGGCGCCCGCCAGGTCTTCGGGGCCACTCCAAGCG
>JBNMOZ010000296.1:0-7503 GCA_051276005.1 Bradymonadia bacterium
CGGCTGACCCTGGCCTGACACACATCTGAAGCCGTTGAGCTCAGAGCTCCTGCGGGTGTTGGCCCGAGTGTGGGCCAAGCGGTGCCAGCCGTGTGTCGCCGTCGGTCAGTCGGCGTCGGGCAGCTCGGCTCCCAAGTCGTCAGAGGCACCCGGCTCTGCTGCCTTGCGATTGCCATCGCCCGGCATCCTTGCGCCCTCATCACGCCCATCGGCCTTGGCCCCGCGTGCCGGGTCTGCCGGTTCGGCACCACCGGCCTTATCTGCGCCACCGGCCGCATCTGCGAAGCCTGCCGCATCGTCATCGTCATCGTCATCGTCATCTGCCGCGCCACTGCCCGTCTCGGCGCGCGACTCGGCCATGCCGGCCTTCGCCTCGCCCCCCGCATCTTCAACGGCCGTGACTGCCGTCTGCTGCGCTTCCTTGAGCGACTCGCCGGCTTCAGCCATCACGCCGCGCATATTGCCCGCTTCGGCCATCTCGCTTGCGTCGGCAGCCACCGACTTGCGGGCCTCATCGGCCTGCGCCGCTGCGCTCTGGCTCGTCTCGCCCAGCCCCTTGCCCGCGCCCTGAGTCGCCACACCGAATTGTGAGCCCGCCGCCGCCGCGGTCGACATATCGGTGCGTAGCCCGTCCTTGAGATCGATCGCCGCGTGGGCCAGCTGGCTGGTCGGGTTCACGTCCGACTCGGCCTTCATCGCGAGCACCTTTGCGCCGCTGTCGAGCAGCGCGACTGCGCTGTCCTTGGCCTGGGTGGTGCCCGCCTCGACGCGGGCGCGCACGGTGCCCATATGGCCGGTCGCTTGGGCTTGCAGGCGATTGCTGACGCTGCCGCCGATCGTCTTCGCCGACGACTCGATGGCGGCGTCGACGCCGGCCAAGCGCGACTGAATCTGATCGTCGACCTGACTGAGCACCGTCTCAGCGCGCGTGCGCAGCGCAGGCAGGTGCTCGTCGCGGATGATGGCCCAAGCCCGCGCGGCCGCGGGTGCGCCCTGCAAGGCGTCGGTCACCAGCTGCAGGGCCTCTTCGAACTTGGGTGAGATCGTCTCGCGGACACGATCGCCGTAACACGCCAGCAAGTCGTCGAGCAGCGTCGCCACGAAGGTCTCCAGCTCGGGCAGCACGACGTCCTTGACGCGCTGCAGCAGCATGCGTGGATCCGACACCGGTCCAAGCTGTCGCACCGCGCGCTGCAGGTGATGCTCGAGCACCCCGGCGGCCGCGGTCATCGCGTCGCGGGCCTGGTGCAGTTGGACGCTGTGATCATCGACGAGCGACGCCCGCATGGTCTCGCCATGGGTCGCCAAGGTCGCCAGCACGTCGACCTGCATCGCCTCGAAGCGCGCGTTGGCCTCCTCGATGGTCAGATCGTGATCCCCGGCGATGGCGATGCCTTCGTCGATCAGGCGTTCTTTGACCGAAGAGACCGTGGCGCGGCCTTCGGTCAGCGCGTCTGCATAGAGCGCCTCAAGGCATTGCGTTGCGCCGTCCCAGATCGCCTCGAAGCCATCCATCGCGACATCCCAGGCGGCGAGCAGGTCGGTGTAGATGACCTCGGCTTCGCCGCGAATGGCGGCCATCTTTACGGTGGTCACGTTGAGCTTGGCGGCCAGGCCCGCCAGCACCGCCTCGCTCTCGGTCAGGCTCATCTCGAACTCGATGGAGTTCTTCTCAAACTCAAGAGCCGCCCGCTTGGCGCCGATTTGCTGCATCGCCTTGCGCGCTGCCTTGGCCGCGCGCTCCGCGTCGCCCTGGCGCGCGAACAGCTTGTTCGTCGTCTCTTCGAGGTGTTCGATGCCCTTTTGCAGCTTGGGCGCATAGCGCGTCGAGAGCGCCTCGAGCACATCGTCGAGCTTGCTCTTGAGCGCCTCGAGGGCGGCCTTCTTGAGCTCATCGAGCAGGTCGCGGGCGATGCGCGTGCCCGCTTCAAGCGCCGCGTCGAAGATGCGCTCGGCCTCGGCCAAGAACGCCGCGATGGCCTCCTCGGTCTCGTCGATCGTCAACTGCACCGCGTCGCGGCTCTCGGCGTAGAGCATCGTGAAGCGGGCTTCAGTGTCCTGCGCGGCGTCCGTGATCAGCGCGACGATGCCTTCGACCAGGCTCTTGACCTCGACCGAGACGCCGTCGACCATGCCCTCAAACCGGGTCCGCATGCCGCCGACCAGGGTCTGGATCGTATTCTGGGCCTCATTCGCGAAGCCGACCGCCTGCGTCTTGAGCACGTCGACGGTGCCGAGCACTCGCGTCTCGCAGTTGGCGATGTACGCCTGGCCCTTCTCGTTGATCAGGCTGTCGACCTTGGCGCCGATGTCCTGAAACTCCTCGACGAACGCAGTGCCCTTCTTGACCAGGTCCGTCGCGATGGACGGTCCGAGCGTCGCCACGATCTTGACGATCTTGAGCGTCGACGCCTTCGAGACGCCGATCAGCACTTTGCCCTGGGTCTCGAACTTGGGGACGTACTTCTCGATCTGGCCTTCGAATTGGAGGCGGACATCTTCGACGGCCGCCTGCATCTTGGCTTCCATGGCCTCAACGGCGCGCTCGCCGCGCAGCCGGATGCCGGTCACCACGCCCTCGTTCTCTTCGTAGCCGCCAACCACGAACTCTTGGCGGGCCTCTGCGGCGGCCTCTTTGCCGGCCACCTGAAGCTGGCGGGCTTGCCGCTCGGCCTCGCGAATCATCTTCTCGCGGGTGTTGGCGACCTGCTGGGCCATGTCGTCGGCCATATCGTCGCAGGCCAAATCGATGCCTTCGCGCACCTTGGTCAGGCCCAACTCGATGGCCTCGCGGCTCGTGCGCACCATGTCGTCGATGGCGTCGCGAATCTTGGTCATCGTGTTGTCAGAGAACGTCCGCACCGTGCCGATGAGCGAGTCGATGGCGCGCAGCAGCAGCGTGCGGGCTTCGTGAATCAGCGCGAAGCCATCATTGATGATGCCTTCAACGGCCTCGTTCACGCTCGCGACCGCGGTCTCGAGCCTGAGGCGCAGCGACTCGACCAGCCGCTCAGCCGCAGCCTTGGCGTCGGCGAGGGCGGCGTCAAAGGTCGCGTCGATCTGCTCGACGATGTTCTGGACCGACTCGTTGATCTGCTCAGGCAGCGCCTTGAGCGTCTCGAAGAGCTGATCGAACGTGGCGTCGATGGCCACGATCGCCTTGTCTTTGATGCCAACGATCGTGACCTTCGCCGAGTCGATGCTGGTACGCATGATCTCGGCCAGCGCCGTCTTGAGATCGTCGAGCGCGGTCTTGAGTTCGCCCTTGATGTCGTCGTACCCGGGCTTGCCTTCGTAGGCCTTGGCGAACTTCTGCTCGAGGATGACGATGCCGTCGCCGAGCCGCTCGATGAGCACGTCGGCCAGACCGCCGACACGCTCGATAACGCCATCGAGTTGGGTGCTCGCGGCGGTCGTGATGCGCGCCTTGACCGTCTCAAGCTGCTCTTCGAGGGCGCCCAACTGCTCGGCGGCCATGTCGGCGAGGGCCTGGGCCTGGGCCTGGATCTGCTCGACGAAGGGATCCTTCATCTCTTTGACCCGGGCCTCGACCTGGGCGGGGATGTCTTCGACGACGGTGAACGCTTCCTGGATCGCCTCGTCGGCCTTCGCCTTGAGGGTCGGGATCAGCTCTTTGAGCGGCTTCGATACGGCCTCAATGGCCTTGTCGATGCCGTCGACGACCGTATTACGGCCGGCGTCTACCTTGCCCATGAACTCGTCCATCTTCTCTTGGACGGTGTCGAGGGCGCCGACTGCTTTGTCTTCGAGGTCGGTCAAGGCGGTGTTGGCCTCAACCTCAGCCTGATCGATCGCGAGGCGGGCTTGTTCGCCCATGCGCTGCGGGATGCTCTTGGCGGTCGAGTCGGGGGCGGCGGGCTCCATGGCGGGCTCCAGGACGGCGGCAGATTACGTGACTGGTCAGCAGTTACTTCACAGACGCGACCTGCCGCGCCGACGCTCTCGGGTTGCCCCGCACCATCGACACGCGCTGACCGATCGAGTCCTCGGCAGAATGGCGGATTAACGAGGTGTGGGCAAGCGATGCGCGCAGTGCGTTACCCAGGGCGGGATCGCGTGCGTCAGGGGAGTCGGAGAATATCGGATCAGGGCACGCGGGGGCGCAGGATGCGGGTCAGGGGATGACGGTGCAGCTGTCCGGGTAGGGGGCGTCGTCGGCGAACGCGGGGGCAGCGACGCGGGTGGTATGGCCGGCCAGATATTCGATGCCCCAACCGGCGCCCTGGGGCGGCGGCACATGGCCCCCGGCGTGCTCACACGTGACCACGGGGTGCCCATTCTCGCGCAGGCGATCCCGGAAGAGGTAGGTGCTCTCCTGGAAGTTGATCACCCCGCCGAATTGGTCATTCGGGCCGCCCCAAGTCATCAGCACCGGCATCGCGAAGTCGGGCACCCGGAACGGCGCAAAGTTGGTGACCCCGCCGCTGTAGACGAGCGCGGCGTTGAGGTGCTGGGCGCGATGCATGATCAGGTAGCTCGACCACAACGCGCCCGCGCTGAAACCGGTCGTGTAGAGCCGCTGGGTGTCGAAGCCGAACTGGACGTCCAGGCAGGCCAGCAAGTCGTCGAAGAGCGCCAGGTCGTCGGTGGCGCCACCGAAGTAGCCCCACTCGGTCTGCGTGCGCAGGCTCTCGGGCACGACGACAATCCAGCCCTGGTTCGCGGCGATGTTCGCGGCGTCGTAGAACCGCCCAATCTGCCCTGCGTTGCTGCCCAGCGGGTGCCAGATGAGCAGCACGGGCGCGCCCTCGGGCTCCGGCGGCAAGAACAGGTTGAAGTCGCGCATCTTGGCGCCGGCGGCGAAGCTGTTGGGCCCGTTCATGAAGTCTGGGCAGGCGTCGCCGGAGTACACCGGTGGATCAGCGGCGATGACCTCTTCAGCCAGCGGGAGCGCGGCGTCGGGCACCGCAGCGTCCGGGAGCGCGGCGTCATCGAGCGCGCCGTCCTCGAGCGCGGCATCGGGCAGCGCGGCGTCATCGGACGACCCGTCGGCCAGCGTGGCGTCCGCCACGACGACCTGCGCCGCGGGTGGGGCCGAGCCGCCATCATCACAGGCGCCCACGCTCAGCATCATCAACGCGATAAGTGCCGCAATATATTGATTTCGCATATGAATTCGTCCTGTCATGAGCTGCACGAGAGCGTCGAGCACCCCGGTCGGCTGCGGGCCCACTCGGGGCGTTTTTCGGCATATTCTTCGCGGCCAGGCTGCGCGGTATAGGGCGTGCGCATCACCTCGAGAGTCTCTTCGATGCGTGCCGGTTCGCCGGTGTCTGCCGCGTCGATCGCCAACTGCGCGATGTAGTTGCGCATCACGTACAGCGGGTTGACGGCGTTCATCGCGGCGGCGCGTTGGGCGTCGGGGCGATCGTCGAGGCGTGTCGCGCGTTGGGCCAACCAATCGCTCCAGCCGCGCAGCACGTCCTCGGACGGCGGGGCATAGAACGCGGGCATCAGCGATGCCGTCCGATCCTCGACGGACGCCGGCAGATCGCGCGGCACGTCGGCGAGCCCTCGGAAGAACAGCGTCATGTCGGTCTCGACCGCTTCGAGCCGCTCGAAGAGACCCTCCAGCAGCGTCTCGTCTGCCTCGCCCAGCGTCGGCAGACCGAGCTTGGCCGCCATCATCGGGTTGTAGGCCTCGGCGAAGTGCCGCGGGAACTCGGCCACGATCGCCTGCAGCGGTTCGGGCGATCCGACCAGGTGCACCAGGGCGCTCGCGAGCTGAACGATGTTCCAGTAGGCCATCTGCGGCTGGTTGCCGAAGCGGTACCGACGCTGGCCCCGGTCAGTCGTGTTCGGCGTCCAACCGGCCTCATAGGGCTCAAGCCAGCCGTAGGGGCCGTAGTCGATGGTGAGCCCCAGGATCGACATGTTGTCGGTGTTCATGACGCCGTGCACGAAGCCGACCCGCATCCAATGCGCGACCATGATCGCGGTGCGACGGCTGACGGCATCGAACAGCGCCACATAGGCGTCGGGTCCGGTGGCGATATCGCCGAGCCCGAGGTCGTGGGTGTGCCGCGCGATCACATGATCGGCCAGCGCGCGGGCCGTCTCGGGATCCTGCCGCGCCGCGAAGATCTCGAAGTTGCCGAAGCGGATGAACGAGGGCGCGACCCGACACACGACCGCGCCGCGCTCGGGCTGTGGGTTGCCCGAGTAGAACATGTCGCGCACGACCTGATCGCCCGTCTGCACCAGGCTCAGCGCCCGCGTGGTCGGCACGCCCAAGTGATGCATCGCCTCGCTGCATAAGAACTCGCGGACCGACGAGCGCAGCACCGCGCGACCATCGCCAGATCGCGAATAGGGCGTGGGGCCTGCGCCCTTGAGCTGCAGCTCCCAGCGGCTGTCGTCGGGCGCCAGATGCTCACCCAGAGAGATCGCGCGCCCATCGCCCAACTGCCCGGCCCAGTTGCCAAACTGGTGACCGCCGTAGCAGCTCGCATAGGGCGTCGTACCGGCGGGCACCGTGTTGCCACCCAGCACGCCGGCGTGCAGATCGGTCAACCCGAGGCGCGCCATCATTTCGGCGCTGCGCGCGATGATCTTTGGGTCGGCGACGGGGGTCGGAGTGACGGTTGAGTAGCCAGCGCCAGTCACCTGCCGACGCCGATTCTCGGTGAGAGGATCGGCCGGAAGATCGCGCAAGAATGAGTTGTCGAATCGAAACTTCATGACAGCGTGGTAGCACAGAGGCTGGAAGCTTCGCCGCGCATTCTGCATCCAGACGCGAGGAATATCGCCCCCAATTCGGGACCGATGCGCCTGCCAGGAGAGAGCTCTGGCCGACTCTGACGTGGACCGAGCGCGCCGCGGCGACCGGGCAGAGCGCGGGGTCAGCCCAGCCGCCGGTGCGCGGCGTTGGCGCACCATCGCACAACCCCGGGGCCCGTCCATAATCTGGACAACCTGAACACAGTGGACACCTTGCCTGCGGGTTCGGTGCGCGTAACTCTTCGAAATTAATGATTTTGATGTTTGGCCTGCGTGTTGCTCTACGGCTGTGTCGATGGACGCCGGCGCGTCCTGGAAAGGCATAAAAATGAATCGATTCTTCTTGAGCATGGGTTTGGCGACGGGGCTGTTGGCGTGTCAGGGCGGCGGCGATGACGTCGACGCGGGTCCGGTGGAGCCTGCGGGTGAAGGCGGGCAGGGCGGAGAGGGCGAAGGTGGCGTCGGCGGACAGGGCAGCGGTGGGGAAGGCGGCGAAGGCGGCGTCGGCGGACAGGGCAGCGGCGGGGAAGGTGGCGTTGGCGGAGCAGGCGTCGGCGGAGCAGGCGGCGGCGGAGCAGGCGGCGGCGCAGGTGGCGAAGCAGGTGGCGAAGGCGGCATGTCGGGGCCAGCCGCCGACAGCATGCTGCGCTTCGAGCCGCGCTTCGGCACCAATGTCGGGCGGGAGTTCCCCGGCGGCTGGGCAGTGCCGTTTGAGGACGGGCCACTGATCGTCATGCTCTGCGCCACCGATGACCCCGAATG
>JBNMOZ010000297.1:0-7483 GCA_051276005.1 Bradymonadia bacterium
CACCCGCGGCCACGAGGGCGTCGATGGACTCGATGATCAGATCGAAGCCCTTCTGTTCGGCCGCGCGGGCGATGGCCACGACGTGGGCGCCGTCGCGCGTCGGGGGCGCGTCGGGCAGCGGCCAATTTGCCGGATCCAGGCCGTTGATGATGCCGCTCAGTGCGCCGCGCCGCCAGCGCAAGGCACCCGAGAGGCCGTGTCCACCGGGCTCGGAGAGGATCTCGCGGGCGTAGGTCGGGCTGACCGTCGTGATGCGATCGGCGAGCACGAGCCCGGCCTTGAGCAGCGCGAGTCGGCCGTGAAATTCGAGGCCGTCGTGGCCACGCAGCGCGCGGGGGATGCCCAGGTGGTCGGCCCAGCCCATGTCGCAGTCACCGCGATACGCGAGGTTGTGGATCGTCTGCACGCAGGGGCGGCGCCCGTTGAGGTACATCGCCGTCAGCGCGGCTTGCCAATCGTGCAGATGCACCACGTCGAAGCCGTCGGCCATCGCGGCCGCTATTCCACACAGATGGGCGAAGCGCGCCGGATCGTCGTCGTGGCCGTACAGCGCGTCGCGATCGTAGCGCGGATCGTCGAGCAGCCAGACGCCGTCTCGGGCCAAGATGTTGGGGCGCACGCGCGTCAGCCCGCGGCGATCGATGCCGCGGTACAGGGGCGTGAGCACGACGACGTCATGCCCGAGGCCGCGCTGCGCCCGGGGCAACTCACCGACGACATCGCCCAGCCCGCCGGTCTTGCTGAACGGGGCGACCTCACTGCTGACATGCAGAATTCGCAAACGGCGGCTCAGTCTGGCAGCCCGCGCAGGAAGGCGGCGGCCTCTTCGGGCGCGGTGGAGTTGATGTAGAAGCCGGTGCCCCATTCGAAGCCCGCGACCTTGGTCAGCTTGGGCATGATCTGGATGTGCCAGCGATACCAGGGCGTGTCCTCGTCGCCATAGGGCGCGCTCTGAATCATCAGGTTGTACGCGGGGTTGCCCAGGCCGACATCCAGCTTCTTCAGCGCGGCGCGCAGCACCTTTGCCAGCGCGGCCAGGTCGCTCTCGTCGACCGACTCGAAGCGGCTGGCCTGTTTGCGCGGCACGATCCACAGCTCGAAGGGCTGGCGGCTGGCATACGGCGCCATCAGCACGAAGTCGCCGGTGTCCATGACCAGGCGGCGGCCGTCGCTGACCTCTTGTCGGATGATGTCGTCGAAGACACTGCGCCCGCGGAAGGCGTGGTAGCGCTTCGCCCCGTCGAGCAGCTCTTGCACGGTGTGGGGCACGATCGGCAGCGCGATCAGCTGCGAGTGTCCGTGGGCGATGCTCGCGCCGGCGGCCGCGCCGTGATTGCGGAACAGCAGGCTGAACTTGAAGCGGGTGTCCTTCTGCAGGTCGCGCATGCGGTCGCGGTAGATGCGCAGCACGTCGACCAGATGGCCGGGCGCCAGCGACTGCAGCGTGAAGTCGGGGTCGGGTGATTCGATGATCACCTCATGCGCGCCGACGCCGTTCATATGATCGTAGATGCCCTCGGGCCGCGGATCGAGTTCACCTTCGATGCGTAAAGCCGGGTACTTGTTGGGCACCACCCGGGCCGTCCAGCCCGGCGAGTTTGGCGCGCTGCCGTTGGGTCGCAGGGCGAAGATCTCGGGGGGCGTCAACCGCTCGTTGCCCGCAGCAAACGGCGACGTCTTCGCGCTCGGGGGCTGCGCGGGACCGATGAAGTCCTGGGGGCGCAGGGCGCGCTGGGTGGCGATGATCGCCCATCGATGGGTAATGGGATCGCGGCGCAGCTCGGGCATAGCGGGCTCCGTGGGTCTTGGATTACGGCTGCTTGAGAAGAAGGCGTACGCTGTCGGCGCCGGCAGGCACGACACGCAGCGATTGGCCCAGCTGGTCGAGCGCGCTGCGCAGGGCGTCGGCGCCCGCGCGCAGCGACGGCAGCGACAGGTCGGTGCGCTCGGCCAGGGTCAGCAAGGCCACGACGCCGCCGTTGGCGCGCAGCCCGTCGAAGAGAATGTTGGCGGCCGCGGGGCTCAGGGTGCGGGCCGGCTGATCGTCAGCGTGGATCGCTCGACTCAGCGGATCGACATGCACCCCGCCGAAGATGAAGGGCACGGTCTTCGCCACGCGTACCGGCCGCAAGCCCAAGTAGGGCGCCCGCTTTCGGACGCTGTGGCGCACGCGGACGGTCGCGTCTTTGCGGGAGTGCATCCAAGAGCCGCCGCGCCGGCCGCGGGTCTTGGAGTTGCGGGTCTTAGTGCCGTAATTTGAGGTCCACTCCCAGACGTTGCCGTACACGTCGCACAGCCCGTTGGCGACGCCGGCGGCGCAGACCAACCCGGGGCCCTCGAGCCCATGCTTCCAGTAGCGCGCGCCCGATCGGGGCGGCGGGCCACCGGGGTATGCGCGGGCGGCGATGCGGGTCCACTCGTCTTCGGAGGGCACGCGATATCCGTCGCAATCGCGCACGGGCGAGATCGTGTTGCAGCGCGACTCGCAGGCGTAGCAGGCCTTGAGCCCCTCGCGCTCAGAGAGCCGGTTGAGGAAGCGGATCACCTCGGCGTAGGTCATGCGCGTGGCGGGGTGCGCGTCGTCGAGACCGTCGCCGCCAGTGACGCGCTGCCAGGTGGCGTTGGTGACCTCGGTGCGGGCCGCGTACAGGTGTGCTTCGCCCGAGCGCCCAATATTGACCAGCGCGATCTGGGGCGCAGTCGGCGGGGTGGGCCATTCGATGTCGCCCGCGGCGGGGGGGGCGGAGGGCGCAGATGCAGGGCGCTCGATTGACCCAGGCAGGGCCGACGCCGGCGCGAGCGCTGACGCAGGCGCAGCGTCGGTCTCACTGGCATCTGTCCCACCGGCATCTGTGGGCGGCGGCGCGGCGTCTGGCGGATCATCGAGGTCGATGTTGTCCCTCGCGGCTGCGCCAGCGGATGAGGCCCTCGGCAGCGCCTTTCGACGGGCGGCCTGACTGGCAGCGACTTGAGTGGCCGATTGGGGCAGCTCGTCGGGCGTCTCACCATCGATGGCCGGCGGGCGCAGCAGAATGAAGACCAGCGCGATCAGGCTGGCGGCTGCGAAGGTGAAGCCCGCCAACGCCAGCGTGCGCCAGCGTTGCGCGCGGCGCTCAGCATGCGCTGCCCGGGTCCGCGCGCGCTCGATGTCGGAGCGCATGCCGTCGCGCTCATCAACGACCTCGGTGTAGGCCTCGGCAAACTGCTCGCCGACCTCGCCGTGCTTGCCCGTGATGGTGTTGCGCCGGGTACGCTCGGGTAGCCCGCCTTTGAGGTCCATCTGCGCCAGGATCTGGTGAACCTGGGCGACGCTATTGGGCCGCACTTCGGGCTGCTTCGCGATCATCGACGCGACCAGATCGGCCAGCGCATCACAGACGCGTGGGTCCGAAATACGCGGCGGCACGAACTCGACCTGCCGTCGGAGCATGCCGCTGGGGCTGCCGCGACGCATGGGGTTCTCGCCCATGAGCAGCTCGTACAGGATCAGGCCAAGCGCGTAGATGTCGGTGCGCGCGTCGCTCGCGGCGTCGCGCAGGATGCACTCGGGCGCCAGATAAGCTGCATGGCCGAAGAGCGGGCGACCGGGGTTGCGCAGGTCGGAGAGGTCGTCGCCCGATTCGATGAGCGGCACCAGCCCATAGTCGAGCACGCGGACCGAGATGCCCTCGCCGCCGTCGACCAGCACGATATTGGACGGCTTGAGGTTGCCGTGCGCGATGCCGGCCTGATGCGCTTCGGCCAGCGATGCGCAGACCTGGGTGATGATCTTCGCCGACGCCGTCGGGCCAATCTGGGTGCCCAGGGGGCGCGTCGACAGCGCGCGTCCCTCGACCAGCTCGCTGAAGATCAGCCCGTGGTCGAGCTCGATGGCTCGCGCTGATTCAGGGGGCACAAAGTCAAAGATGCGCGCGGTATGCGGACTCCGCAGCGCCGACAGGATCGACATGCGCCGCGCGGTGTGCTCGAGATCGATCGTCTCGCGCAGCACCTTGAGGACCTCTTCACGGCCCAGGGCGCTGTGCCGCGTCGCGAAGACCGCGCTGACCTCGCCCATGCCCAGCACGTCGATGATGAGCCGCCCTGCGATGCTCCGCCCCACCAAGTTGGGGACGAGGGCTGTCCGATCTTGCGCGCATTGGCGCTTTCCGGCCGCATAAGTCGTGCGGCACGCGGGACAAATCAGCTGGTCGGCGAGGGGCAGTGTGGGGCTCCGGCGAGGCGTTGCGGGGGAGTCTTCCACGGCGCGCAAATCGACGCAAGCGCCCAGGAATAAGGGGTGAGCAGGCCCGGATACAGACCGGTGAGCGGTGGCCCAGACCCCGAAGCAGAGCGCGCCGTCCTGAGAGTCATAGGCGCGAAGGAGGCAACGCTACTGGCAGGTCAACGTGATGCGCTGGCCCTGGTTGTCGGCCGACCAGGCGAACCCGACGCGGCCACTGGTGCCCGTGGTGCTCAGCGTCTGCACGACTTGCTGGGGTTCGGCGTCGCCGAGGGGCGAGAAGGTCGGCGCCGCGTAGCTGCCGTCTGCCGCGAGCAGCCGCGCACGGATCGCGCCGACGGGGTTGAGGAAGGTGAGCATGAAGCCCTGCTCCGACGAGACCACGTCCAGCTCGCGGGCGTTGAGGCCGCCATTGTTCGCCGACACGGGAAGCGCCACGGGGACGACGTCGAGCGGGACCGGTTGAATCAAGCTGCGCTCACCCAACCGCGCCGCGAGCAGGCCCGAGCGGGCTTGCTGTCCGAATGCGAGATCCGTGGCGACGCCGGCCTCGATCGGGAAGCGGCGCAGCACGGCGCCGTCGAGGTCGAGATAGGCGACGACGACCCCGGCCGGCTCGACGGTGGCGTACGCAACCATGAAGCCCTGAGTCGTGCCGACGATGATCGGGCGGACGTTGACGCGGACGCCGGCGGCTTCGACCAAAACGAACACCTTGGGCAGCGCCTGCGGGATCTCTTGGTGCTGCACCATGACCAGCAGACGTCCCGTCGCGTCGTCTTCGCCGACGATGGTCGCCATCGCGAAGCGCGACGAGGGCGAATGCTGCGCGATGGCGATGCTGCGTGCGTTGCCCAGGTCGGCGTTGTCGTCGAAGAGCGCCTCGCCGTCGAAGGCGCGAATGAACCAGCCCACCGAAGGCCTGCCCGCACCGTCGAGGCCTGCCGTCATCACGATCCAGCCCGCGCCGACAGTTGACGTCACGTCGACGCTCTGCACGTCGAGCACCGCGGCGCCCACGTTGCGGGCGCCGTCGGCCGTCACGAGCACCGGCTCGCTGCGCTCGGCGTTGGGCTGCAAGTAGACCAGCGCCTCGGTGCCCCCCTGAATCGCCAGGCGTATGCTCGGCGTGCCCGCGAGGGGATCGAAGCGCTGCGCCTCGTCGATCGGCGCGCAGCCACGCTCGCAGCCATTGGCGACTTCGCGATCCACGTCGAGGAAGCCCGGTCGGCAGTCTTGGAAGGTGCACACCGCGCCGGCATCGCATCGACCGATCGCGCCGGGCAGGGGGCAGGCGAGGGGTTGCCCCGCGAGGCCTTCATCGGTGGCGCCGTCGCAGTCGTCGTCGATGCCGTTGCACTGCTCGGGCACGGGCTCGATCGCGCCCTGACATGCGCCGATGACGCCGGCCTCGCAGCGCGCGATGCCTTGTTGGCAGGCGCCCTGAACGTCGCCGCAGAGCACGTCGCCGTCTTCGTCGATCGCGGTGTCGCAGTCGTCGTCGGCGCCGTTGCACGCGTCGCCCATCTCGGGATCGATGGCGCCGTTGCACTCGGCGAAGACGCCGTCGACGCAGGCGCGCATGCCCGGCTGGCATACGCCCTCCATCAAGCCGCAGGGCAGCGGCATGATGGCCTCATCGACGGTGCCGTCGCAGTCGTCATCGGCGTCGTTGCACTGCTCGTTTACCGGCATGATCGCGGCGTCGCATTCGACCCATGCGCCCGCGACGCAGGTCTCTTGGCCCAGCGCGCAGGGCGCCAAATCGACGCCACACGCTTGGGTCAAGCCCTCGTCGGTGACGCCGTCGCAGTCATTGTCGATGTTGTCGCAGACCTCGACCTCGGGGGCGGGCTCGTCTTCGCACAGGCTCCACGAGCCGGCGACGCAGCGCTGAATGCCCGGCGCGCAGCCCATGACGCCGCCGCAGGGTCGGTCGAGCTCTTCATCGACCAAGCCGTCGCAGTCATCGTCGCCGCCGTTGCACCGCTCGTCGACCGGTGCCGGGGGTTGATCGCAGGCGCCGAAGACGCCGGCGGCACAGATCTGGGTGCCCACGGCGCAGCTGTCAGGGGCGCCGGCGCAGGCGGCCAGCACCTCTTCATCGGTCGCCCCGTCGCAGTCATTGTCCTGACCGTCGCAGGCCTCAGGGGTCGGGCCGATCGCGCCCACGCAGGTGTCGGCGAACGCCCCGTCTTCGCACGCCCGCCCGCCGGGCACGCAGGCGCCGACGTCGAGACCGCACGGCTCCAGCGGCACGGCCTCGTCGGTGGTGGCGTCGCAGTCGTCATCGATGCCGTTGCAGGCCTCGTCGACGGGCCCCACTGCATCCAAGCATGCCCCATAGGTGCCGTCGTCGAGGCAGGTCTCAGTGCCGGGCACGCAGGCGCCCTCATCGGGGCCACACGGCCGCGCCTCACCGAAGATGCAGCCCTGCATCGCGTCGGGACCCAAGTCGACGGCCATATCGACGGCCAAATCGGGACCCAAATCGACCGGCGGGCGCATATCGACCAGCATGTCGAGCATGGCATCAGGGCCCAGATCGGGCCCCGCGTCTGGCGGCTGCCCATCACGGGCCATATCGGGGGTGGGCTCGGGCTGCGGGGCGGGGCCCGGCGGTTGGCCGATCTCGTCGAGCTCAAGGCTGGCGGACACGCAGCCGATCAGCAGCAAGGGACACAGCAGGAGACACGACAAGAAAGGGGTGGGGCGGCGCATGCTCTTCTTTGGGTGCTCTGATTGGTGGTTGTCGGCGGCTCGCTAGCGTAGCACCCCCAGAGGGTTCACGTTAGCGCTGCGAGGCTGCATGATGCGCGCAAGGCGGACGGAGGCGACATGCGGTGGTGGATTTGCGGGGCACTGGGGCTGGTCGCGTGCGCGACGGCGCGAATCGAGACTGGACAACAATCGTCCGACACAGGCCGGGTTGACCAGGGTGCGCAGGACGCGTGGGTCGGCCCCGATGCGCGGATCGAGCGCGACATGACGCTGCGCGACAGCGGCTTCTTTGATCCCGACATGCACACCCCCGATCCGGGCCCCGAACCGCGACCCGAGCCCGAGCCTGGCCCGCAACCCGAGCCCGAGCCTGGCCCGCAACCCGAGCCGGAGCCTGGCCCGCAACCCGAGCCCGAGCCCGAGCCCGAGCCCGAGCCCGAACCCCAACCTGAGCCGCCCGACTGTCCGTTGGGTGCGCCCTGCAACCCGATCCCCATCAACGCCTTCCCGTTCGCCGACGCCCGCGACACCCAGGCCGCG
>JBNMOZ010000298.1:0-7478 GCA_051276005.1 Bradymonadia bacterium
GGAGAACACCTGCGAGGGCGGCGGATTCAGCAGCCGTGAGTGCCAGGGCGGCCTGTGGACCGAGTGGTCACAGTGCCCGCCCAGCGACTGCGTCGACGGCGCCAATGAGGATCGCCCCTGCGGACTCAACGCGCGGGGCGTCGAGCGGCGCAGCTGTGCCGAGAGCGTCTGGTCTGCGTGGGTCTGCGAAGACGCGGATGAGTGCAGCGATGGCGATGACGAGCGCCGCGCCTGCGGCCTCGACATGCGCGGCGAAGCCCGCCGCGAATGCGTCGAAGGGCTGTTCGGCGACTGGGGGACGTGCGATCTGCCCGGCGATTGCCAGGCGGGCGCCGATGAGACGCGGGCTTGCGGATTCAACGATCGCGGCATGCAGTCGCGCAGCTGCGCCGACGATGGCTGGGGCGCCTGGACCGACTGCGCTGATCCAGATGCCTGCGCCGATGGCACCGAGCGCAGAGTGGGCTGTGGTCTCAACGACCGCGGAGAGGCGCTCTCGCTGTGCATCGACGGACAGTGGCTCGACATGGACGACTGCGTTGACGCCGATGTGTGCGTCGACACCGCCGAAGAGGTTGAGGCCTGCGACGATGCGAACCAGCAGCAGGCGCGGGTCTGCGTCGAGGGGCAATGGGAGGCGTTTGGCGCCTGCCAGGACGCGATCTGCGCCAACGGCCGCCAAGAAGAGCGCGCCTGTGGCGCCAATGGGCGTGGTCGCCAGGTGCGCGAATGCGCCGAGGAACGCTGGGGCGCCTGGACGGTCTGTGAAGACGTAGACGAGTGCGAAGATGGCGTCGTTGAAGACGCCGCGTGCGGTCTCAACGCCCGCGGCACCTGGTCGCGCACCTGCGTGCAGGGCGCCTGGAGCGAGTACTCCGAGTGCCAGGACGCCGACGTGTGTGTCGACGGCCTCGACGACGCGCAGCCCTGTGGCCTCAACGGCCGCGGCGCGCAGACCCGACCGTGCGCCATGGGCCAGTGGGGCGACTTTGGCGTCTGCGCCGAGCCCGACATTTGCCAGGACGGCTCAACCCGCGACGAGGCCTGCGGCGTCAACGGTCGCGGTATTCGATCACAGACCTGCGAGATGGGCCAATGGGCCGCGCCCGGCGCCTGCCGGGATGACGACGTCTGCGAGGACGGCCTCGAAGAGGGTGAGCGCTGCGGTCCCAACGGCGAAGGTCTCTCGACCCGCACCTGTGCGCTGGGCCAATGGGGTGAGTTCGGCGCCTGCGAAGACGGGGGCGCTTGCGTAGATGGCGCTGAAGAGGCCCGCCAATGTGGCCTCAACAACCGCGGCATACAGACGCGTGGGTGCGGCGGCGGGGCCTGGGGCGATTGGAGCGAGTGCGCCGATCCAGACGTGTGCGTCGACGGCCGCAATGAGCGCGACGCCTGCGGACTCAATGGCCGCGGCACGCAGGTTCGCATCTGTGAAGGCGGACAATGGGGCGACTTCGGCGCCTGCGAAGACGCCGACATCTGCGCCGATGGTGCGGTGCAAGACCAAGACTGTGGCCGCAACGCCAACGGTGTCGAGTCGCGGCAATGCGTGAACGGTCAGTGGACCGACTTCGGCGAGTGCAACGATCCCGACCTGTGCGTCAACGCCGAAGTGCGCGATCAGGCGTGCGGCCCCAACGGGCGCGGGACGCAGTCTCAGACCTGCGCGGGCGGCCAGTGGGGCGACTTCAACGCCTGTGATGACGCCGATGTCTGCCGCGATGGGCTCACCGAGTCCGAGGCCTGCGGGCCCGACGGGCAGGGCCAGCGTCGCCGCGAGTGCGTGCAGGGCCAGTGGGGCGACTTCGGTGCCTGTGAAGGGGCCGGCGAGTGCGCCAATGGCGAGCGCGAAGCGCGGGGCTGTGGCGTCAACGACCGCGGCGAGCAGACGCGTGAATGCGTCGGCGGCGTCTGGCAGTTGTGGGGCGCCTGTGCCGATCCGGACGTCTGCGTCGACGGCGCGGCCGAGAGCGAGGGCTGCGGTCTCAACAACAACGGCGAGCGCATGCGGCTGTGCGTCCAGGGGCAGTGGGACGACTTCGGTGCCTGCGCGGATCCCGATGAGTGCGTCAACGGGGATCGCGAAGAGGACGCCTGCGGGATCAACGATCGCGGCGTGACTGAGCGCGGGTGCATCGCGGGGCGTTGGGGGCCTTGGAGCGAGTGTCGCGACCCTGACGAATGCGCCGACGGCGCGGTCGAAGAGCGCGAATGCGAGCAGGATGGCGCGCAGTTGCGCAGCTGCAACGTTGGCGAGTGGGGCGACTGGAGCGTCTGCGGTGATCCCGACGATGCGTGCTTCGACCCGTTGCACGTCGTCGACAACCTGCTGGACGGCACGCAATTCGACTTCGACATCAGCAACGGCACCGCGAACCATGCCAGCTCATGCGCCCCGGGCGGCGCTGAGCAGGTCATGCGGTTCACCCTCGATGACGCCAGTCGGGTTGTCTTCGACGTGATCGCGGCCAACTACGACACGCTCATGTTTGTGCGGCGCGAGTGTGCTGACGGCGCCACCGAGGTGGCGTGCAATGACGATCGAGATCGCGGTAACCGGCGAGCGCTGATCGATGTCGAGCTGCAGCCGGGCACGTACTTCCTGTTCGTCGATGGCTACGACGGCTCTGAGGGTGCCAGCACCGTCGCCGTGTCGGTCAGCGCCATCGAATGCAATGAGGGCGCTGTCGAGCAGCGCGACTGCCCGGATGCGCCGGGCATCCAGACGCGCATCTGTGTCGACTCTCAGTGGGACGACTGGAGCGCGTGCTTTGGTCCTGACCTATGCACCGACGCGTTCGAGCCCAACAACACCCCGGAGACGGCCGTAGTGGTCGGCCTGAACACGCGCGGTGAGGACCTCTCGCTGTGCCGCGACCTCGACAGTGACGACTACTATGCCTTCTCGATCGATGTGCCCACCTGGGTGCAGGCGCGGACCCCCAACGGAGACTGGACGCTGACCCTCGAGACCGACGGCGGAGCGCCGCGCGGCGTCGAGGGGGTGCAGCCGATCAGCCGCGAGGCGCTCTTGGAGCCGGGCGACTATTTGATGCACCTCAACGGCGACAACCTGCAGGCGCCAGCGGCCTACTCCGTGGCGCTCAATGGCATCGCTGCGCCGCTGTGTGGCCCAAACCGCCCCGGGAACGACGACTGCCTGGTCTGCACCGACGACGCCGAGCCGAACAACGCCTTCCTGGCCGCGGAGGTGCTGGGCGAGGGTGAGTCCGGGCCCTTTGAGATCTGCGGCAACGGGCGCGACACGGCGGACTGGTATCGCATCGCGCTGGGGCGCAACGACGACGTGCTTGACATCGATTTGCAGCGCACGTTCGGCGTCGGCCGAGTGGACTTTCAGGTGTACGACTTTCGAGGCGACCTCGTGTTGGAGGGCACCGACGATGGCGACGGTCGGGCCTTTGGCCAGGGCAACCTGGGGACGGGCACCTACTGGATTCTGGTGTTCCCCGTCGAAGGCGCGCTGCGCTACGATGTGACCCTCACCATCGATCCCTGATGCGCAGGGTCTCGGCGCCCGCTGAGACCCGCCCTTGTGCACCGGCGCGTTAGCTGGGTGGACTCACCAACCATTGCAGGTCATTGAGTACTTCGCAGATGACCCGCGCCGGCAGCACGTCGAAGCTGTCAACGCCCTGCAGTCTGACGCCGCGCAGCGGATGCAACGCCGTGTCGTCGAGGCCCCACCGGGGCATGAGCGGACCAAACTCGAGGTCGAGGACAACCCACCCGCCAAAGGGCAGCGCGCGGGCGACGCTGGAGAAGCGGTCCTCAGATGGATCGTATGCGAACCACACGCCCTGTGAGATCAGCGCGTTGAGCCGGTCAGCCGGCACGATCTGGTCGGCGAATCGCGGGAGCGTCTTGTGCGCGCGCTCGGCCTCGGTCAGCCCGGGTGTGCCGCGATCAAGCTGGGGGACGGGGCATCGGCGTTCGAGTTGGTCGAAGTGGTCCCTCAAGGCGGCAGCGCGCTCGACGCCCAGATCGACCGGGTGGGCGACCCCTAATCGGTCATCGGGCCTGAGGTCGAGGGCCGAGCCGCCGAGCGCGCGCAGGCCTGCGTCGCTCAGCCAGGCCGCCTCAACGCAGACATCTTCGCGATATACGCCGAAGGCCAGCGCCGGCGCGACGCGCCCGAGCACCGGGTGGTGCCGCACGAACCGGTCGAAGTCTGCGGGTGTCCAGACGCCCCCCAACTCGATGAGCCCGCGCAATCGGCGAAGGGTCGCCTGCTGAATGCGGGGGGCGTCGGCGCGGGCGGCCTTGAGCGCAGCGCGCGCGACAGGCGCCAGCAGCGGATCGTCGCTCTTGCGCAGCGCTGGCAGCCCCTTGAGCGTCTGAGCGTTCGCGTCGAGCAGGTGCGCGTCGAGGGCGCTGTCGAGCACCAGGTCGAAGTGCCGCGGGCCGAAGTCGAAGCGGTGTTGGCCACGCGCGTCGAACCCGCCGGTCGGCTGGGTGCGATCGGCCATCTGGTGGCGGGTGTACCCGTGACGCTGCGCGATGCGCTGCAACTCGACCCGCGCCAAGTGGCCCATCCTGCCGCGTCGCCACCGCAGCGAGATGGCGCCGAGGTGCTGGATCGCGCGGTCGGTGCCGAGCCGCCCGACCGCTGCGATGCCCGCATCAGCGGCAGCGCGTCGGTGCCTCGCCCACTCGACGACCTGCACACCGAGGGCGTCGACCAGCCGCGGATCAGGGTGGGCCGTCATGGCGCCCAAGATCCAGATGTGTGCCTTGTGCCGGCCGGCGCGATCCCAGGCGGTGAAGGCCTCGATCAGGAACGCGGTCAGCGACCCCGGTTCGAGCACGGCGAAAGCCTCGACCGTCCTGACATGGGGGCAAAACCTTGAGCCAAACGTCAGGTACGCGCGCAGCGTCTCCAGCGCGCTGTCGGGCAGCCGCGTCGCGTCGGCGAGCGCGGGTCGGGTGGCGAGGCTCGCCCACCAGCCTGGCGCGGCCTGCACCCGGCGGGGGCGACCGGTGACCATCCAGCCCACGTCGATGCCGTGCATAATCGCCAAGCCGACGGGCGCCCACGCCTCAGCCTCAGCCGCGATGGCGTCGCGCATCCCCGAGGCGGCCATCGCGTTTAACGCCTGGCGCGCCATCATTCGGGCGTCGCTCGCTTCACCCGAGGCGCGCGGGATCAGCACGCGCACCGTCAGCGCAGGGTGACGCCGGATCCAACTCAACGCGGCCGTCACGCGGTCCTGTCCGCGGTGAAGCTGGTCGATGGCGCGCTCGGCGATGGCGGTCACGGCGAAGGGCGCGGCGGCCTCGAGCCCAGCCTCGGGCATCTCGTCGATGAAGCGCAACACGCCGGGCAGCGCGTCAAGCTCGGCCGTCGCCAGCCACCACGCGAGCCCACGGGCCTCGGTGCCGATCATGCGACTGAGCAAGAGCGTGTTGAACAGGTGGACCGCGAGTCGGTACGGCACATGCGCGAACTCCGGCAGTCGAACGCCATGCCCGCGCGCGCGGGCATTCAGGCGGAGCGTGCGCAGCGCCTGCGGGTCGTCTTCGGTCGCCAGGCGCTCGACCACGGGCGGCAGCCCGAAGCGCTGGATGACCCCCTTCACAAAGGCCTCGGGCGACTCGGGCGCGGACGGGACGTCGAGGACCAGCCACGCCGCTCTCTCGTCGGGGCGCCACTGCATCTGGGCCTGGGCCGCACGAGGCTCGGGGGCGGGCGCCTCGGGGGTGATGGTCTTCAGGCTGTCGGGCTGGAGGATTTGCGGCAGCGGGGCCGAGACGTCGACGAGCTGCGGCTCGGGTTCGGCGTCGGGTATCTCGAGCGCTGCACGGTGCGCTGGGGTCAGCGCGGCGATGGCCTTGGTGAGCGTTCGGCTCGGCGACTCCAGCGCGTTGGCCACCACCTTGATGGCGATCGCTCGTGACTCGGGCGCGAGGCCCGCCAACGCCGGCAGCGCCTGGCGTGGCACCGTCTCGAGAGCCAACTCGAAGGCGGCCGCCCGAGACCGGATGTCGAGGGCAGCGACCAGCTCTGCGCCGGGGTTGATGGCCAGAATCGCCGGGCCGACGGCTGCCCCCAGCCGCGCGATCACCGTCCAACATGCCAGTCGCCGAAGCGCGTCCATCTTGCGTGGCCCCGGCTGCCCCACCAGCCTCACGTGCGCGCCATTTTGGGCGCTCGCGAGCAGCGCGTACGCCGGCAGTAGGGTCCAGCCCCAGGTCATGTCTGGCTGCCAGTCGGCGAAGGCGCGCATGCGCCACGCGGTCTCGCTCGCAAACAGGAAGGCCAACGTGAGCACCTGCGCCGCGCTGAGGCCCGCGTCGACGCGTTCGCGCGCCCGATCACGAGCCGCAGTCCACTCCAGCACCGGCAGGTGGCTCAAGCGCGTGCGCAGGCGAATGAGCGGCATCTGATGAGGCGACGGTTGACCCTGGATGATCGGTCGACGGCGTGAGCCAGCGACACACAGCGCCGCGTCGATCGCCAAGGCAGCCCCGCCGTCCTGCACCCACCAGTCGATGACGCGATGCTGCATGTACGCGCTCGAGCCGGTCTGGCGGGGCAGGGTGGTCATCCAGAGAATGATGGCTGCGCCCGCGGGGGTCAGCGGTGGCTCCAAGCCGGCCCGAATCGCCTTGTGGGCGTCAATACTCGCCCAGCGAGAGGCGTGGGGCGCGAGCGCGTTCGCAGCGCGCTGAATCGCGGCACGGAGCCGGTCTGCCGACTCCATGCGGGGCTTTTGCGGTCGATCGCGATCCGGCAGAGCGCGGGCCTGCGCGACCGCAAGCAGCAGCGCTTCGCCCAGCCCACCGAGCCCATCTACCAGTCTACCCGTCCCACCCAGACTGCCCTGACTCTTCATCGCTGCCCCCTCGTCGATGCTGATCAGAGACGATGATGCGGCAGACGGCGTCAAGGCGGAGCATGTTCCACTCGGCTGGCCCACTCGGCTGGCCCACTCGGCTGGCCCACTCGGCTGGCCCACTCGGCTGGCCCACTCGGCTGCGGCTTCAGCGGATCGGTGACGACCGACTTGAGCGCGACTCAAGCGCGCTGCTTGAACGACTGCAGAGCAGAGGCGCAGCGTGTCGCGGATGCACAAAACTCACAAACCGCGTAAACCGGATCATGCCCGCGCCCCACACAGGGGATGAGGAGGTCCTATGCGTTTGTTCATCTTCCAGCTCGCGCCCGCCATGGTGCTGCTCTGCGCGGCGTCTGCTCAGGCTTTGCCGACGGACGAGGCCCGGCACCTGCTGGGGCGCATCGGCTTCGCGCCCACCCCCACCGCCATCGCGGGCCTCGCCGACAAAGATCGCCCCACCGCGGTGCGGTATCTGGTGCGCAAGGCGCGGGCGACGGCCAAGACGCCACCGCCCAAGTGGATCGACGATTGGGTGGCGCGACCCGACAGAGGCATGGGCAAGCTGTCGAAGGCTCAGCGCAAGACGACGCGCCGCAAACTCAAGCGCCGCGCCGA
>JBNMOZ010000299.1:0-7459 GCA_051276005.1 Bradymonadia bacterium
TAATAACGGTGGGATAGCCGGCGGTCGCCCACCGAACCTCAGGATCCTCAGTGTCAATACTCAGTATCAGACCCCAGGCATTTACATTTTCGCTGTCAATACTCAGTGTCAGAATACTCAGTGTCAGACCCCAGGTATTTACATTTTCGCAGCATCTCAATCGGCCCCCTGCTTCAGCGCCGCACAGGTCGACAGCCACGCGGCCATCTTCTCCGGATGATCTCCCCGACGAAGCTGCGTCAGCACCTGATTCACGTATGCCGCCGTGACTCCGATCCGGCGAGCGACAGCGACCTGGCTGAGCAATGCGCCATCGATCAGGGCCCAAATCAGGAAGCGACGGGCAGGGTTGCCGCCGCGCCCGCGCTTGACCCGTCGCAACTCGGCCGGCATGCTCAGTGCCAGATCCCAGGTATTTGCATTTTCGCAGCATCTCAATCGTCCCCCTGCTTCAGCGCTGCCTGACAACCGGTTGCTGCCTGGCAACAGGTTGCTGGAACCGCTGGAATCGGCTCTGCGTGGTGGGTGGGTCTTCGACGACTGGTCTGGGCCTACTTGAAGATGTAGTGCGTGTGGTAGGCGCCCCATTTGCGAGTCGTCACGCCATTCTTGGTCGATCCGACATATTGGGCGACACCCGGCTGGAGGACGATCTTCACGGGGCCACCCAGCTTTTGGGTGATCTTGCCCGCATGCACGGCGGCCGTGCAGATCGAGGAGTCGGTCGTATAGGTTTCGGTGCCGTACACCGAGCCGAACGCGCCGCCGGCGGGGCAAACGAAGCCGAACGTCTTGCCGAGGCTGGCCTTGATCGAGGTCGCGTTGGTGCGCCAAGTCGCCTTCGTCGGGCCGTCACCCGCCACGAAGACGTAGGTAGCGTGGTAGCCACCCCAGCTCTTCGACGCCACCCCGTTGCGAACGGCCCTGGCGTAGGTGGCCATGCCAGCCTTGATCTCGATGGTCACCTTGCCACCGGCGGCGGGCGTAATCTTGCCGGCGTGCACGGCCGCGGCACAGATCGAGGAGTCTGTCGTGTAGGTGTCAGTGCCGTAAACGGAGCGGTTCGCGACGCCGTTCGCTGGGCAGGTGTATGTGAACTGCTTGCCCATCTCTTTGGCGTGGGCGCTGGCGTTGGTCGACCAGCTGACATCTTGAGCAGACGCGGGCAGCGCCATGACGCAGAGGGTAAGGGCAGCGAAGAGAGTGCGGATCATCCTAAGACTCCTTTTGAAGGTCATCGTGACTGATGAGCCGTCACTCTGCGCCGTCTGTCTGAATAAGGGAATAGATCTGCGCACAAGCGGCGCGCAAACCCCACCCTTCGGGGTCGTTCAGGGGGCGATTTGCACCTCAAGCTCGAAGATGCCGGGCTCATTTGTGTTCGAGTCTGTCAAGAACCAAGACACGAGATCGGCCTGGCCATCACCGTCGCCCGCCACTTCTGTGCGCAGACGCACCTGAGCCCAATCGAGATCGGCGCGGCGCGCGTTGTCGACCAGCGGGCCCGCGTCACAGGCATGCGGCAATTCTGGCGCGGTCGCGAACACGCATGAGTGGCCGCCACGGATGGGGTTTTGGTTCCACAGCGCCGACGAGAACGCCTCGTATACGATTTGCTCGGCCGTGACCTCGCCCAGATCAACGAACGGCGTGCCGCTGACTTGAACCTGGGTCGCCCGCAGCTCGGCCCAGATGACCTCGCCCGCCGGCAACGCGCTGATATCAAAGGAGAGAAACACCTGAACTCCATCGCCGTCTGGGAAGTTCGCGTTGAGGTTGTCGCCCACGAAGAGCCCAGCGCCCTGCCCTTGGAAGCCCCGCGGGGTGTGACCCTCCATGGCGCCGCCCTGGTTGGGGATGACGACGGTGACGGTCTCGCTCGGGGCGGCGTCTGCGGGGGCGGCGTCTGCGGGGGCGGCGTCGGCGGGGGCGGCGTCGATCGCCAAGGCTGCATCGGCCATGGGCGCAGCGTCGGCGGCCGCGTCGGCGAGGGCGGCGTCGCCGAAGGACGCGTCTGCCGCGGTCATGGGGTCAGCGTCAGTGGCGTCGTCGCACGCCACGGCGCTCAGGCCGAGCAGCAGGGCAAGATTCAGAGATCGGGTCATCGAAGGTCTCCAGGTGTGTCGCGCCCTGATACGCCGCGCCGGCGTTTGGGTTACCCGCGCCTCGCGGCCTGGTCACGCCCCCCGAATGCCACGCCCCACTCAACGACGCGATCCTCAATCGCAGACCTCACCGCGCCAAGTCGTCGGGCAGGTCGCGATCGCGGCCGGTCAAGCGCGCCGCCGCGATCCCTCTGCGCCAATACGATGTCGGTTGCGTCAATACGATGTCGGTTTCGTTCGTCGGGCGTATGTCGTCTTCACCGATGCGCTGCATCGCTGGCATTGGACGCGCCGCCTGCGTAGGATCGATCGTGGGGATGCGTGGTTGGGGGACCATTGGACCGGCGACGACTGCAATTTGTGCTGTTCCTGAGCGCGCTGACGGCGTGCGTGGGGCCGCTGGCCTGCGACGATGAGGCGGGCTTTCGTCCCCTGCCCGGCCCCGACATGCGCCCGCTGGATGCCTTCGTGCGGCCCGACGCCGAGGTCGTCGACATGCGCACCGCCCCCACCGACGACTTTGGCGATCCTTGCACAGAGAACGCTGACTGCCGCTCGAACTTCTGCGTCGCGATCGACGACGCCCGGGTCTGCTCGCGGCGCTGCGGCGGCGAAGAAGACTGCCCGGATGATTGGTTCTGTGCGCAGGTCACCAACCCCGGCGCCGACGTCACCTTCATCTGCGTGCCATCGACGGCGCCCTGCGCGGGCGCCGACTTGATGACAGATTCGGATCACTGCGGGGCCTGTGACGACGCATGCGCGTTCGCCGCGGCCGAGGCGACATGCGTCGACGGCGAGTGCGCGCTGGGGCCCTGCATCGCGGGCGCGGTGGATCTCGATGGCGATTCGACCAACGGCTGCGAGTACGCCTGCACGGTGACGCGCGCAGGCGAAGAGGCCTGCGACGCCATCGACAACGACTGCGACGGCGCGACCGATGAGGGCATCGACACCGCGACCGATCCGGCCCATTGCGGTGAATGTGGGGCGCGCTGTGCGCTGGCAAACGCCGACCCAATTTGTGTGGACGGCGCCTGCCAAATCGCCGCGTGCGCGGATGGCTTCATCGACATCGACCAGGACGCCGCGAACGGCTGTGAGTTCGGCTGTGACGTGTCCAACGGCGGCGTTGAGGCCTGCGACGTGATCGACAACGACTGCGACGGCGCCGTCGACGAGGGCGTCGATCTGCAGACCAACGCCATCCATTGCGGCGCGTGCAACATGCCGTGTTCATTGGCGAACGCGACGGCCATCTGCGCAGCGGGCGCCTGCGTCTTCGAAGCCTGTCTGCCCGACTTCTACGACCGCAATGACGATCCTCTCGACGGCTGCGAGGTCGGCTGCCAACCCAGCAACGACGGGATCGAGCGCTGCGACGCGGTGGACAACGACTGCGACGCCGCCGTCGACGAGGGCTTCGACTTGCAGGCCGACGTGCTGCATTGCGGCGCCTGCGGTGTGCCCTGCGCGCGACCCAACGCCATGCGCGCCTGCGCCGATGGGGCGTGCCGCGATTTGGCCTGCGTCGACGGCTTCCACGACCTGGACGGCGATCCGGCGAACGGCTGCGAATACGCCTGCGAACCTGCCGGCGCCGAAGCCTGCAACCGCGTCGACGACGACTGCGATGGCGGCGTGGATGAGGGCTTTGATGTGCAATCCGACGTCGCACACTGCGGCGGCTGCGGGCTGACCTGCGCGCCTGACAACGCGGTCGCCGAGTGCGCCGCGGGCATGTGCGCCATTGATGCTTGTGACGACGCCTTCGCCGATTTGGACGCCGAGCCCGCGAACGGCTGCGAGTGCTCGATCGAGCCCGAAGCCTGCGACGCCGCCGACAACGACTGCGACGGCCGCGTCGACGAGGACTTCGATCTGCAAGGCAGCGTCGCGCATTGCGGGGGCTGCGGCCGCACCTGCATGCCGCCCAACTCTGCCGGGCTCTGCGCGGGCGGCGACTGCCGGGTCGACCGGTGTGACGGCGGCTGGCGCGACCTGGATCGCGCGGTGGCGAACGGCTGCGAGTGCCGGGTTGAGTTCGAGACGTGCAACGCGGCCGACGACGACTGTGACGGGCGCATAGACGAAGACTATGACTTCGACTTCGACGTGAACCACTGCGGTGGCTGCGATCAGCGCTGCGATCCGCCCAACGCGGTGGCGCTCTGCGTGGGCCGGCAATGCCGCGTCGATGAGTGCCTGCCGGGCTTCGTCGACGACGACGGCGACGCGGCAAATGGCTGCGAGCTCGACTGCGAGGGCGTCGACGCGATGGATCCGGCCTGCGGCGGCGGCGGGCCGATGATCACCTATGCGGGCGACTACATCTTCGCGCCGTCATTTCGCTACAGCTGCTTCAGCGTGTTCGGCGATCAGGTGCTCAGCGTGAACACCAACGCGCTCAGCTTCGCGATCCAGGGCGACGCCCTCATCATCGATGGCCTCAATGCGCCAATGCGCATGTCGCCCGCCCCCGATGGGCCCGAGTTCAGCGCCCAGGGCGTCATCGCGGGCGACTGCCAGGAGACGTACATCCTGGACGCATCGTACATCGACGCCGACACGTGGCGCGGCACGATTCAGCTTCAATTTTCAGGCTTTACCTGCGGCTTCACCGATTGTCAGAACGTGAGCTTTCGAGTCGAAGGCGAACGGCAGTAACGGAGTTCTTCATGGCCTCACGGCAACGACTCGGGCTTGTCCTCGGTCTCATCGCGCTCGCACCTGCAGCCGCCTTCGCTCAGGCAGAGTTGGTCGGTGGTCTGGGTGGTCCGGCGGGGTTCGGCGAGAACAGCTTGCCCCCCGGCAACCACATCTCGAGCGATGAGATCGACATGCTTCCGGCGTTCCCCAACGGGTTGCGCTTGTTGGGTCAGGGGCGCACCAGCCTGTGGGTCAATAACACCGGTTCGATCAGCTTTGATGGGCCCGTACCGGTTTGGCCGAATGCCGACATCCTGGCGGCGCCCAATCCGATGGCCATGCCCATGTGGAGCGACGTGGACACCCGCGGCGGCGCGGGCACCGTCTGGTACGACATCGACGTCGGCCGCATGGTGATGACCTGGGACGCCGTGGGGCGCTTCGATCAACAGGCCGCGCCGACCAACAGCTTCCAGGTCGTGGTGACCGATCGCTCCGACCTCAACCCCGGCGACTTCGACATCACCTTCCGCTACAGCGACTGCAATTGGTTCTTGGCCGATGACCGCCCCGGCGTAGAGCCTGCGCGGCCCAACCTGATGCTCTGCGGCAACAGCGTGCTGCCCATCGCGGCGTTCACCGACATGCCGGTGATCGAGAGCTGCGTGCCCGATGCCGACACGCAGGCGATGTTCATCACGCGATCGGGCGCCAACGCGTTCGACGACGCTCAGGTGCAGGCGTACGTCGAGGCGGGCGGCATCGTCATCGGTGAGTTCGCCGCCAGCGACAACATCTTCAACGCGGTCTTTGACGAGGCCGTGGTGCAGGCGGCTGCGCGCACCGGCAGCTGTCGTGACAACGTCAACCCCGTCGTGCGCCAGAATCTGGGCGATCCCTTCTGGCAGGCCCTCGATGCCTACCCGACGCAGGCCGCGAACTTCTCGGGTTGCGGCTATAGCGTCGACGCCTACCCCGGCATCACCGCGCTGGGCGGCTGGGACGCCGACACGACCAGCCTGGCCTACCGCGAGCGCGGCAACGGCCGGGTGTGGTTCGTCGAGGCCGACTGGGCGGACGGCTCGGCGGTCGTCAACCAAGACCCCCGCTTCTTCAACGCCGCCAGCCAGGCGATCATGCGCTACATGATCCTCAATGGCGTGGGCGCGCAGACCGCCTTCCCCGCGCAGGCGGGCTTCGCGGCGGGCGATGGCAGCAACGCGATCCGCCTGCCCGGCTCGGGCACCCCGGCCGTGCTTGATCTATGCAACGGCAGCAACGTCGACGATCCCGGCGTCTGGGAGAGCAACGTCCGCTTCGGCTTCTTTACGTTGTGTGGCGATGGCAGCCAGGAGTTTGGCGAGTTTTGCGACGACGGCAACCGCCTCAACGGCGATGGCTGCGATCAGGACTGCCGCGTTGAGGTCGACGACGATGGCGATGGCGTCAGCGACAACACCGACAACTGCCCCGAGGACGCCAACCCCGATCAGGCCGACCTGGACGCCGATGGCCTGGGCGATGTCTGCGACTTCGACGACGACGCCGACGACGTGCTCGACGTCGATGACAACTGCCCGGTCGACGCCAACCCCGGACAGCTCGACACCGACAACGACGGCGCGGGTGACGCCTGCGACGCCGATGATGACGGCGATGGCATCGACGACGACGTCGACAACTGCCCGCTGGCGAGCAACGCGAACCAGGCCGACCTGGATGGCGACGGCTTGGGCAACCCATGCGACGCGGATCGCGATGGCGATGGCGTCGCGAACGCGACAGACAATTGCCCGAGTGACGCCAACCCCGATCAGGCTGACTTGGATGGGGACGGCACGGGCGACGTCTGCGATCCCGACGATGACGGCGATGGCGTCAACGACGGCGCCGACAACTGCCCGGTCGATGCCAACGCAAATCAGGCCGATCTCGACGGCGACGGCGCCGGTGATGCGTGTGACGCGGATGATGACGGCGACGGCGTCGACGACGCGGCCGACAACTGCCCGGTGGTGGTCAACGCCAACCAGGCCGACCTGGACGGTGATGGCGCGGGCGACCTGTGCGACGCCGATGACGATGGCGATGGCGTCAACGACGGCGCTGACAACTGCCCGCTCGACGCCAACGCTGATCAGACCGACACCGACGACGATGGACTCGGCGACACCTGCGATCCCGACGACGATAACGACGGCGCGCGCGATGAGAACGACAACTGCCCGCTGGTCGCCAATCCGTTGCAGGCCGACCTCGACGGCGATGGCATGGGCGACGTCTGCGATGACGACATCGACAACGACCGCGTGCCCGACGCGAACGACAACTGCCCCGCCCTCGCCAACCCTGACCAGGCTGATCTAGACGGCGACGATCGGGGCGATGTGTGCGACGCCGACGATGACGGTGACGGCGTGCCCGACGCGGCCGACAACTGCCCGCGTGACGTCAACGCCGACCAGGCCGACCTCGACGCCGACGGCGCCGGTGATGCTTGCGACGCCGACGAAGACGGCGACGGCGTCAACGACGACGCCGACAACTGCCCCCGCGACGTCAACGCCAACCAGGCCGACCTCGACGCCGATGGCGCCGGCGACGTTTGCGATCCGGATGATGACGGCGACGGCGTCAACGACAACGCCGACAACTGCCCCGTCGACGCGAACCCCGTCCAGACCGACACCGATGGCGATGGCGCC
>JBNMOZ010000300.1:0-7452 GCA_051276005.1 Bradymonadia bacterium
TCCTTCGCCAATGAGCGCAAGGGTGCCCCCCGCCGGCACGTGCAGGCTCACGTCGTCGAGCACGGTGGTACCGCCGAAGCGTTTGGTGACGTGGTCGAGGCGGATCATCGGGCCAATGCTCCCGGATCGAGGGTGACCGGGTCGGGCTTCACGGGCACGTCGAGGCGCGCGATAAACTTGCTGTCGGGGTGCGCCTCGCGCAGCTGAGCGATGGTCTTGATTGGGCTAACGCCGGCGCAGCGCTGGGCCTGAATCAAGCCGAACAACGCGTCATCGCGCAGCACGCTCGACTCGAACGCGTCGAGCACCGCGCGGTAGGCGTCAGCCGCCTTGTTGCAGTCTTGCAGGCCGTGAAAATAGACGTGCCCGCGTGCCAGCAGCGCGTCGTCGAGCCGGCGACTGCGATAGCTGCCCACCAGGAAGCTCTTGCCCGGCTGAATGCGCGCGAGCGCGTCGTAGGTCTTGATGGCCTCAGCCCATTGGCCCTGCCGTCGATAGAGCTGCGCCAATGCCCACAGCGCGTCGTCAGCGATGGCGCCGTCCGACCAGGTGGTGGCAATCTGGCCCAGCAGCCGACGCGCACCGGCCACGTCGCCCAAGGCGTTGAGACGCAAATGCGCGGCCCACCACAGCGCGTTGTCGGCCACGGCGGCGTCTGGGTAGGTCGCGGCGACATGCTCGAGCCACGCGACGGTCGCGCTGGGATCGGTCGTGCGTGGCGCGAGCTCGCGCACCGCTTTGTCGGCCGCGACCGTATTGGGTCGGGTCTCTGCCAACGCACGCATCGGCATCTCGTCGCCGTCGTTGAGCGCCCGATGCGCCAGCGCGTGCCCCGCCAGCGCGCTGCGTTCGCGGCTTGGGCTCTTGAGCACCTGCGAGAAGCCGGCCTTGGCCGCCTGCATGTCGCCGCGCTTCGCCGCGATGCTCGCCAACCGGTAGCGCGCCAAAGCCCGCTCATCGGGGTCGACCGCGTCGGCCTCAACCTGAGAGAACAGGGCGTGCGCCGCGGCCAAATCACCGTTGCCATACGCCCGCTCGGCAGCGGCATACTGCACGTCTCGTCGGCCGCGAGCCGCCTGATCGGGCAGGCCCGCGCCGCACCCGAGCAGCAGACCCAGCAGGCCCAGCAGGCCCAGCAGGCCCGACACTTGGGCGAGCCGCAGTCTCACCCCGCGGCCTTCTTCAACGTCGACGTGAGCGCCGCGATCGCGCGCTCAAGCTGCGCATCGTTGATGTCGCGATGCAGCACGGCGCGCACCTCGGTGGGTCCAAACGGCAGCACCAGCACCGCCTCAGCCACCGCCGCACACAGCGCCGCGGGCGACATCGAGGACAGCCCAAAGATGACGATATTGGTGTCCACCTGCGCCGGGTCAATCCGCACGCCCGGCAACGGCGCCAGCGCCTCAGCGAGCTGGCGCGCTCGGCGATGATCCGCCTGCAAGTCATCGATGTGATTGTTCAAAGCGTGCAACCCGCCGGCGGCTACGATGCCCGCTTGCCGCATGCCCCCGCCGAGCATTTTGCGATACCGATGCGCCCGCTTGACGAAGTCGCGGCTGCCGCATAGCACTGAGCCGACCGGCGCCCCGAGGCCCTTGGACAGGCACACCGAGACCGAGTCCGCGTTGCGGCCCCAGGCCGACGCCTCGACGCCACACGCGACCGCCGCGTTGAACAGGCGGGCGCCATCAATGTGGACGCTGAGCGACTTCGCGCGCGCCGCCTGGGCGACCGCCGCGAACGCGTCGGGCCCGATGACCTTGCCGCCACCCCGGTTGTGGGTGTTCTCGACCATCAAGAGCGTGGTGGGCGGAATATGCGCCGCCCCATCCATCGCGCGTGCGGCGGCCGTCACCTCTTCAGGGCTGAAATGGCCGCCCTTGCCGACGATGGTGAACTGCACGCCAGCCAGCACTGCGCCGCCCGCGCCCTCGTATAAGAAGCTGTGGGCGCCCTCGCCGACCAGCACATCTTCGGCGCGGCCACAATGCGCCAGGATCGCCAACTGGTTGGCCATGGTCCCCGAGGGCACGAAGAGCGAAGCCTCGGTCCCGATGAGCTCGGCGGCCTTTGATTCCAAGGCGTTGATGCTGGGGTCCTCACCGAAGACATCATCACCGACCGGCGCCGCGGCCATGATCGCGCGCATCTGCGCGGTGGGCTGAGTGACGGTGTCGGATCGAAGGTCAACTGGCAGGTCAACGGGGCGGTCAACTGGGGCATCAGCGAAGGTCATGGGCACGCCTTGAACGGTGGACCCCCGAGATGTACCGCGAGACGCCGCTGGGCGCGAGTCCGCTCGTGGCGAGCGGCTCGCTCGGTGGGCGCCAGAGTGCTCGATGGGCGCTAGAAACTCAGCCCGAAGCCGAACTCGGGATACACCTGCTCGCAGTCCTGCTGGATCTGCGGGTTGTCCTCGCAGTCGAGGACCTTCGCGTACGCGGCGCCGACGGTCAGGAAGGTGTTGCCGGTGGTCCAGAGCACCCCGCCGCGCGCACCAACCGAGTCGATGTCGTCCAAGTCGACGCCGCCAAACTCGCCCATGAATTGGCGCTGCGCGAAGGCGCCCACGTACGGCTTGAGGCTGCCAAGCTGCCAGATGATGTAGCGCACGTTGGGGCTGACGGTCGTGATCGAGGGATCATCTCCAAAATGGAACGCCGCGTCCAAGCCCAGCTCGAGGCCGTTGGCGACGAAGTATCCGTAGCCGCCGCCAATGACGATGTAGCTGTTGCCGAATTGATTGACGGTGCCACCACTGAGGGAAAAGCGGCTGCGACCCTTCGCGAAGGGTCCGGGCTGGGGGCCGCGGGGCTTTGGTCGCGCGCGGCGCACCTTCTTCTTGCGCGGCGTCTTGCGCTTGGTCTTGCCGCTGGGCGCCTTGCGCTTCTCCTTTGTGCCCTTCCGCCGCGCCGTCGTCTTTCGCGTCTTCCCCCTCTTACGGGCGATCTCACGCCGTTCCTCAAGGGTCTTTTTCTGCTGCGCCGAGGCGAGGGCGGGCAAGCAGAGCGTTGCGGCGAGCGCGAGGACCAGACGACGCATGGGGATCAGCCTTTCGAGCGAGTAACGAGGGAGCGACGCCCGAGGCGACGAACGCAAGGCACCATTATTCGCCGACTCGGGATTTCGAAGCGAACGGCGTCGAAGTTCGCAGCTTGAGTTTACATCGCCCACGCCACCGGTTAGAACCGGCGAGCAATGATCCGCCTACAATCCATTACCAAACGTTACGCAGGCGCCGCCGATGGCGAGCTCGCTCTGCGCAGCGTCGACCTCGAGATCGCCGAAGGCGAGCTGGTCGCCATTATTGGCACCAGTGGCTCGGGCAAGACGACCCTGCTCAACATCATCGGCGGCCTCGATCGCGACTTTACCGGCACCTGCACCGTAGATGGCCAGGACGTCGGTAAGATGTCCGATCGAGTGCTGAGCGATTTTCGCAACAAGCAGATCGGGTTCATCTTTCAGCACTTCAGTCTGCTCGATCATATGACGGCGCTGGAGAACGTGACCCTCCCGGCCATGTTCACCCGCGGTGAACCGCCCGTCGCTGATCCCAAGGCGCGCGGCATCGACCTGCTCGGCAAGATGGGCATCGGCGAGAAGGTCGCCGCGCATCCCAACAGCCTCTCGGGCGGCCAGAAGCAACGCGTCGCCATCGCGCGCGCTCTGCTCTACGCCCCCAAGCTTCTGCTCTGCGACGAGCCGACGGGCGCGCTGGACAGCGTGACCGGCGCGCAGATCATCGAGACGTTCCAGCGCTTGAACAAAGAGGGCTATACGGTGGTGATCATCACCCATGAGACCCGCGTTTCGGACGCCGCTGACCGGGTGATTCGCATCGAAGACGGCCGCATCGTCGACGACGGACGCGGCGGCGCTGCCGCGTCTCAGGCTGCCGCGTCTCAGGCTGCCGCGTCTCAGGCTGCCGCAAACCCGAAGGGCTCGGCATGACTTTCGGCCGCCTCGTAAGCCTCGTCGCGCGCAACGTCAGCCGCTCCAAGAAGAACTTCCTGATGAGCGCCATCGGCATCATCGTGGGCATCAGCACCTTTGTCTTCTTCATCGGCCTGAGTGAAGGCATCAAGGATGTCGTGCTCGGCCAGATCTTCCTCGTCGATCAGGTCGAGGTGATCCAGAAGAAGTTCGACACGGGCTTCATGCAAATGGGCGGCGGACGCACGCTCAACGCGGCATCGGCCGCCGAGCTGGGCAAGATCGAAGGCGTCAACGCCGTCTATCCGAAGATGAAGTTCACGTTTCCGACCCGCGGGTACGGGGGCAAGAAGCTCTTCGGCAAGATGATCCACGCCGAGATCATCGCCGATGGCATCGAGCCGGCCCTGGTCGAGGGCGAGCTCAAAGATCCCTCTAAGTTCGGCGATCTGCGCATCGACCGCGCATGCGACGCGGGCAACAAATGCCCCGACGGCATGCTCTGCACCGATGCCAAATGCCAGCGCCAGACCTGCGACTACAACAAAGACACCTGGCTCAGCGATTGCCCCGGCAAGAGCTACTGCGCGCCCGACACGAGGCTCTGCGAGATGCCGATCCCAGCCGTCGTGAGCTATCACCTTCTCGAGCTGTACAACGGCAGCCTCGCGACGGCGCTCAGCTCGGCGCGCAACAAGATGCCCCGGCTCAGCAAGGGGATGGTCGAAGGCTTCCAGCTCAACCTCGACCTGGGCAAGTCGTTCTTGGGGCGCGCCAAAAAGGGCAAGCGCTTGGTTCGCCGGGTCGAACTTGTCGGCTTCAGCGACAAGGCCATCTCGGTCGGCATCACGCTCCCGCTGGCGTATGTGCGCGATTTGAATCGACATTTCGCGGGCCCAGAGGCGGCCGCGACCTATCACTCGATCATCCTCAAAGTGCAGGATCAGACGCAGGTGCCCAGCATCGTCGCGGCGGTCAAGGAGGCCGGCTTCGAGTTGGCCGACAGCACTGAGAACGCCGAGCGCGCGGCCGACATCATCAAGACGGTCCAGAGCGTCTTCGCCTTGGTCAGCGGGATCATCGTCGGCATCGCGGCCATCAACATCAGCCAGATGTTCTTCATGCTCATCGCCCGCCGGCGCCGCGAGATCGGCGTGCTGCGCGCGGTCGGCGCGAGCCGCAACAACGTGCGCTTGATGATTCTGGGCGAGGCCGCGTTTATCGGCTTTATCGGTGGCCTGTTGGGCATCGCCGCGGGCATCGGCGCCGCGTCGCTGGCCGATTACGTGGCCAACCAGCTGCCCGACTTCCCCTACAAGCCCGAAACCTTCTTCGCCTTCCCGACCTGGCTGTGGCTGGCGGCGCTCGGCGGCTCGGTCTTCTTCTGCTTGTTCGGCGCGTTCTTCCCCGCGAACGCGGCCGCGCGACAGGACCCGGCGGCCGCGCTGACCCACTGAGCCCGCGTCTGACGCGCGCGCTTGATTGAGCGCCAGCCCGGCTTGACCTCCAGCCCGGCTTAACCTAACTTTCTCAGACTCTCAACGTCGTCCTGTGGGCGGCTGTGAATCGTGTTCGCTGAAGTTGCCCTCGCGGTAGAATCAGTGCAGTAGACTCAGTGAAGTAGACCCCTTTCAATTGCTCCTTCGCGAGATTCGAGAGAACGTCAAGCGTGCGCAACCCCGTAAAATTCGGCGACTATTACCTGTTCGAGCGGGTTGCCGTCGGCGGGATGGCTGAGGTCTTCAAGGGAGTCTCGTACGGCGTCGAAGGGTTCGAGCGCCTGTTCGCGGTCAAGCGCGTCCTGCCGAGCATCGCCGAAGACAATGAGTTCATCGAGATGTTCATCGATGAGGCCAAGATCGCCGTGCAGTTGACGCACGCGAACATCGGCCAGGTCTTTGAGCTGGGCAACGCTGAGGGCGCGTACTTCATCGCGATGGAGTTCGTGCAGGGCAAGGACCTGCGCGCGGTCTTCGACCGCTCTCGCAAGCACGGCGCCTCACTGCATGTGGCCATGTGCTGCCACGTCATCAAGGAAGTCTGCGAAGCGCTGGAGTACGCGCACAACAAGCGCAACGACCAGCAGCAGCCGATCAGCCTGATTCACCGCGATGTCTCGCCACAGAACATCATCGTCAGCTACGACGGTGGCGTGAAGCTCATCGACTTTGGCATCGCCAAGGCGGCGGGCAAGGCGAGCAAGACGCAAGCGGGCATCCTGAAGGGCAAGTTCGGATACATGAGCCCCGAGCAGGTGCGCGGGCGCCCCATCGACAAGCGCAGCGATCTGTTCTCGCTGGCGGTGGTCTTCTACGAGCTGCTGACGCTGGAGCGCTGCTTCCAGGGCGAGAGCGACTTCTCGACCCTCGAGACGGTGCGCACCGTCGACATCCGCCGCCCGATATCTCTGAACCGCGACATCCCGCCGGAGCTTGAGCGCATCCTGCTCAAGGGGCTCGCGAAGACGCCCGAGCAGCGTTATCAGAGCGCGGCAGAGTTTCAGGACGCGCTGCAGAAGTACCTGTACCAGTCCGGAAACTTCTACTCCCGCAAAGACCTGACGCGATACATGAAGGAGACCTTCGGCCGCGAGCTCGAAGACGAGCAGCGCCGGATGACCGCCTTCAGGCAGTACGCGCGCCAGCACATCCGCGAAGCGCGTCGCGACGCGTCGGTAGACATCGAGGTATCCAAGGCGACGGCCGAGCCGTTCACCCCAGACCTGCCCGCGCTCTCGTGGGAACAAGAGGAGATCGAGACCTCGATCTGGGACCGCTCGCCCTCCGCGCTGACGGCGGCGCCCGATCTGAGCTCGTCCCCGCCTGCTCAGCCGGGTCTGGTAGCCGCGATCACCGACCGACCGATGAGCGCGGCGCCCAATGGTCTGCGCTCCACATCATTGCTGCCGCCCATCGATCGGGCCGCGGCGCAGCAGGCGCCTCAGCGTGGTCAATACTCAGCGACCGCGCAGCTCTCAGCCGTGCAACCGGCCGATCTGCGCATGCCGGTGGGCGCCAATGCGCCCCGCACCAGCCAGCGGTTGATCGTGCTGCTGGGGCTCGTCGGGTTGCTGCTGGCGCTGGGCGTGGGCGCGTGGTGGATGACCCGCGAAGCGCGCTCGATGCACTCCCTCAAGGTCGACGCGTACCCCTCGACGGTCGAGCTCTTCGTCGACGGTGTCTCGCGGGGCGAGCAGGCCACCCCCACCACGATCCAGCTCATCCCCGGGCCCCATATCATCGGCGCCGTCGCCCAGGGCTACGTTGAGGCGCGCCAAGAGGTCCAGCTCACGGGGCCTTTGAAGTTGGAGTTTCGGCTGGTGGCTGCAGCCGGCGGGACCGGCCTGACGGTCGAGACCGAGCCGGCCGGGGCGACGGTCTATATCGATGGTCAGGCGCTCGCCCAGAGCACACCCGTCGAAGCGCGCAGCATCGATCCGGGCCTGCGCAAATTGCGCATCGAGAAAGACGGCTACCTGCGGTGGGCAGGCACTGTAACCGCCGCCGAAGGCAA
>JBNMOZ010000301.1:0-7423 GCA_051276005.1 Bradymonadia bacterium
CTTCGAGCAGCGGGACGCCGCTGACGCGGGTCAGCAAGAAGAACACGAACACGGGCGAGATCAGGGTCACGTATTGCCAACCGTGCAGCACCGGCAAGGCGACGATCGCCATGCCGGCCCAGAGTAAAATCTCGCCGAAATAGTTCGGGTGCCGTGACCAGGACCACAAGCCGGTGTTGATGAACCGACCCTGATTGCTTGGGTCGCGCCTGAACGCCGACTTCTGGTTGTCGGCGACGATCTCGATGGCGATGCCGATCGACCAGATCGCGAGACCGATGATCCCAACAACGCCCAGCGGTTCACGCGCACCGCCGGTGATGACGGCCCACGCGGCGGAGGCGGTGAGCAGCACCCACAGGCCTTGGAGGGTCCACGCCATAAAGAACCTTGGTGGGCGGCTCTTGATAGCGTCGAAGCGGCTGTCTTTGCCGCTCTTCAAGATGCGCCGAAACAAGAACGTCGCGAGTCGCAGCGACCAGACCATGACCATGGCGGCCACCAGCATGGCGCGCAGATCGAGCGCGCTCGACAAGAGCACAGCGACCGTCGTTGTGCTGATGTAGGTGAGGCCGCCGACCAGGTCGTAGTAGCGCTCGGTTTGCTTGAGCACGGCCGGTATGAAGGCCAGCCAGTTGATCGAGAAGGCGAGCGCGCCACAGAGCGCGAACACCGGTACGACGGTGCCGACACAGTCTCCCCCATCGCTGCCTGCCCACCCAACGAGCGCGCCGATGGAGATCGCGATTGTGATCGCGACCGCGATGTCTGTGTTGCTGCGCTCGGCCATCTTGGTCCTCCCGGTTCGGCGTATTCTTGCACATCCCCGACGCGCCGCTTCAGCCTGTGTACGGCCTGCCCAAAGACATAGATCTCGGCCGGCCGATTGCCTGGCGCGTTTGCAAGCGATGTGCAAGCGCGGGTGGCGGCTTCGCTGATCTGGCGTGCCTTGCGCGCGAAAGAGATATTGGATTCAGGCTGTGAATGGCAGAGGATGGCGCACCGCACCCGAGCCCGGAGTTGACCATGCAGTCTGCCCAGCAGCGCCCTGATCCCAGCACCCAGCGCAAGGCAGCCATCGTGCAGGCCGCGGCCATCGACCACTCGGGCTCGGTGCACGTCGCGCCCATCCAAGACTTCGATCTCGACCGCACCATCTTCAAGACGCTCGAAGGCGGCCTGTCGCGCTTCGTGACCGCCTCACGGGTGGGCAAGGACGCCGCGTGGAAGCCGGCGCCGGCGCAACAGATCGCGACCGAGTACAGCGCGTTGCTCACCAAAAAGCCGCTGCCCGATCTCGACGAGGCGCTGCTCGCGTTCTTGGTCGACGAGTGCGACTTCGACGTCGAGCACGCCGACGGCTCCTTCCTAGACCACCTGTACTTCTGCTTTGAGTACTGCGCGCAGCACTTCGCGGCCGGCTCGCCGCTGGTCATGTTGCTGCACTCGGTCTTGGGCACGGGCACGAACACCTTCGCCATGACCGCTGACAAGATGCCGGCGCTCAAGGCCTTGGTGAGCGACGCCGACTGGGCGCAGATTTGCGCTTTCCCGTCGCTGCTGCGCCTGCTCTACGACACGCCGCTGGGCCAGGAGCTGCTTGAGCACAGCGGGCGCTGGGACACCCTGCAGTCCATCTCGATGCACCGGGTGATCGACAACGCGCCGCTCACCCTGACCGCCGATCAGTTCTTTGAGGGGCTCAACTACCAGCTCATGCACCTCATCGACTTTCTGCCGGTGTCGAACTGGGCTGCGCATCAGAACGTGCCGTCGTTCATCGTCTTTCGCGAGCTGTACGCGCTGATGGAGCACAACGGCAAGCGGGCCTTTGCGCTCAACTACACCCCCGCGTCAGGGCCGGCGAAGCTCGTCGACGAAGATGCCGGCCTGGGCAGCTGGCTGGCCACCAAGATTCCGGTCGGCGTGAGCCGAAAGATGACCGCGAAGTCGCTGCGCCGCTTCTCAGAGCGCGCCGGCCACGACATCTCGTACTCGATCGTCTGGGGCTGATCCTGCCCGTTGAGAAGATTCGGGACGCAGGAGTTGCCATTGCCCCGCGATTGGGCGAAGAGATCCCGTGAACACCTTCAAATCCCTCGGTCTCCCCGACCATCTCCTGCAGGCGCTGAGTGACGTCGGCTTCGACGCGCCCACCCCGATCCAGGCGGGCGCCATCCCGCCCATCTTGGCCGGGCACGACGTGGCGGGCGAAGCCCAGACGGGCTCGGGCAAGACCGCCGCGTTCGTGCTGCCCATCCTTCAGCGGCTGTGCGATCCGGCGCATCCCGACACGGCGCGCGCAGACACCAGGCCCGTTCGAGTGCTCGCGCTGGCTCCGACCCGCGAGCTCGCGCTGCAGGTGGCGGGGGTCTTTACGCGCTTGGCCCAGCACGCGCCGCGGCCCATCACGGTCCTCAGCGTCATCGGCGGCGTGTCGGTCGAGCAGCAGCTCTCGGCGCTGTGGCACGGCGTCGACATCATCGTCGCGACCCCCGGTCGGCTTCTAGATCTGCTCGACCGCGGGGAGCTCGACTTGCGCGGCCTGCAGGTGCTGGTGCTCGACGAAGCCGACAAGCTCCTCGACCTGGGCTTCAGCGACGCGCTGGCCGATCTGTTTCAGTCGATCCCCGACGCGCGCCAGACCCTGCTCTTCTCGGCCACCCTGCCCCCGCGCGTGCTCGCCCTGGCGACCGATGTTTTGCGCGATCCGGTGACCGTGCGGGTGGATGACGCCCCCGTGGGTCCGATCGGCATCCATCAGCGCGTCATCGAGGTTGAGCGCGACAGCCGCCGCATGTTGCTGCAGCACCTGATTCGCAAAGAGAGCTGGGGACGCACGCTCGTCTTCGTGGCGACCAAGCGCGCGAGCGACAACCTCGCCGCGAAGCTGCGCAAGGCGGGCATCTGGGCCGACGCGCTGCACGGCGGGCTGTTTCAGGCAGACCGGGTCGAGGTGCTGGCTCAATTCAGACACGGTCGGGTGCCGGTGCTCGTCGCCACCGATCTCGCGGCGCGCGGCATCGACGTGCCCGACATCGGCGCTGTGATCAACTTCGACCTGCCGCGCTCACCGCATGACTACCTGCATCGCATCGGTCGCACGGGCCGCGCGGGCGCGACCGGGGTCGCGGTGTCGTTCATCGATCACATGTCGGCGGCCCACTTTCGTCTGATTGAGAAGCGCTGCCAGATCGAGCTGCCGCGGGAGCGGATCGCGGGGTTTGAGCTCTCGTCCGAGGCGCCCATGCCGGGCAGAGGCCGCGCGGCCGTCAAGGGCCGTCGGATGAGCAAGAAGGACAAGCTGAGGCAGAAGGCGGCGCAAGACGCGGCTGCCGCTGAGGCAGAGGTCTCGACAGAAGCGGCGGCAGAGGTCGCGACAGACCCTGAAGCTGAGAGCGAGACCGATTCGGGATTGAACTGACCCTAACAGGCCGCACGGCTCAACCACCCTCGTGGTTGGAACCTCGTGGCTCAACCTCGTGGCTCGCCCGGCGCAGAACGCGCTGCTACGGCTCGATTGGCATGGACCCGGTCTCGATGGCCGCCATCACCGCCAACGCGGTCGGATCGTGCCATCGCGGCGCCACAACCTGAACCGCTACGGGCAGGCCTTGGCTGCGCGCCGAGATGGCCGCCACCCGCGCATCCACTCGGTCTCGCCCCGCCACCATCCAGGTCTCCTCGGGCTCAACCCGCGTTGTCGGCACCACCCCGGCGGGCATGCCCAACACGTTGTATCGCCCGAAGTAGCTGAAGATGAGACCCGCGTCGGCGGCCATCTCGATGGGCACCGCCGGGGTGGCGCGGGCCGATCCCAGGTGGGCTTGAACCCGACGACGCCGCAGAACGCCGCCGGGAAGCGGATCGACCCGCCCAGATCGGTGCCCAGCCCCATGAGCGAGGCCCCCGACGCGATCAACGCCCCTTCCCCAGCGCTGGATCCCCCGGTGACATGCTGCGCTGATCGTGGATTGCGGGTCGTGCCGTACAGCCCGTGCTCGCACTGCATCGCCATCAAAGCCTGGGGCACATTGGACTCACCGAGCACGATGGCCCCCGCCGCCCGGGCTTGGGCCACGATGACCGCGTCGCTGTCAGCCCGACGATCGGCGTCCAATTTGAAAAGCGCAGTCATCGGCGGTGCGCCAGCCAGGCATCGACATCGTCGATGAAGGCGGGCACCTGATCGACGATCAGGTAATGGGGCAGACCCGGATAGATTTTCAGCGTCTTCTGCCCCGGCAACCGATCCACCAGGGCCTGCACATACGCCGTGGGGAAGATCGCGTCCTCCCCCGCCTGCACGACCAGGATCGGCACGTCGAACGCTTCGATCGGGGCTGGCAGCGGGGCGCGCCCCAGTGACGAGAGCGTACGCAATCGCACGAAGGGCACGGTGAGCGGATCGCCCAACAAGACGTCCTTGGCGGTGCCCAAGCCCGCTACGGGTTCTTGGGCCAGGTTCAGGTAGGCGCTCATTGGGATCGCCAACTCGGGCAGCCAGCGGGCGAGGCGATGCAGACCGCCCGCAAAGGCCCGACTCAAGCGCCGTGCGCGGGTCAATTGGGCGCTGCTTGGGTCGGCCAGATCTGCGAAATTATGCCAGATTACGCCATCCAGGGGCGCGCCGCTCGACGCGAGGTAGAACGCGGTGATCCCGCGTTGGCGCAGCATGCGCAAATGCCCAGCCATCAGACGGCCCTTGCGCGTCGCAGAAACCCGATGTAGCCCTGCGCCGCCTTGACGAAGAGCCGCGGCGCGAGGCGATGCATGTGCCACAGCAGATGTGCCGTCGGTGTGACCAGGATCATCGCCTCGTTTCGACGGACTCCGCGCAGAGCCCGGGTGGCACAGGCGTCGGCCGTGATGCCCTTGGGCCAGAGCGCCATGATGCGATCCTTGTCGAAGCCCACCACCCGGCTGGAGTCGTAGATGGGGGTCTGCACCACGCCCGGGCAGACGGTGGACACCCGCACCCCCAGCCGCTTCAGCGCGTAACGTCTGAGAGAACCCCACAACCGCGTGCTTGCTGGCGACGCAGGCCGCCTCGCCGGGCAAGGGCACCAAGCCCGCCACCGAGGCGACGTTGACGATGTGTCCATGACCCTGCCGAATCATTTGGCCATACACCGCCTCGACCCCGTTGATCACCCCGAACAGGTTCACGTCGACGACGCGCCGCCAATCGGCCATCGGTGTGTCGCGCACCTCGGCGGCGATGCCAATGCCGGCGTTGTTGACCATCAAGTCGACGCATCCATGGGTACCCACGCAGGCCTCGACCGCAGCGGACATGGCCGCGCCGTCTGTCACATCGAGCTCGACACCGGTGGCGTCAATCCCCTGTGCGCGAAACGTCTTGGCGACCGCGTGGACCTCGGGATCGCGATCCGCCAGCCAGAGCCGCGCGCCCGCCCTGCCCAACTGCTCAGCCAACGCCCGACCGATGCCCGATGCTGCCCCGGTGATGAATGCAACCTGGCTCATGCGCACCTGCAATAGGCCAAGACCATTCGGCTCAACTCGGCCGGCAGGTCGTCAACGGGAAAGGGCGCGAACTGGGTATCCAATGCGCCATAGATAGACAGATCAGCCAGGAATGAGGACGCCAGATGCAGGCCCAACTCCAAGGCCTGATCCGACGCTGGATAGTCGCTCTCGCCTGCGCAGGGGAATCGATTGTCCCTGCGCTCAAGGCGGGTGACAGTGCCCGCAACGAGCGCGTCCTCCACGAACGCGAGAGGACGACTGACCCAGAAAATCCACTGCAACTGCGGCGCCTTGGTCGCCGCCGAAGACATCAACCTCGACCGTATGTTGGCCAAGGGCACAGCATGCGACGCCATCTTCAAGATTGAGCTGTCGAGCCCGGTCGCAGACGGACTGCGCATCCCACGGCCCGAGGCGCTGCATGTGCACCGCGAAGGCGACACCGTTCGCCTGTGGCATCGATGGTTCGAGCCGGTGCTGCATTTGCCGCTCTTGGGCTCCTCGATCGTCTGGATGGCGTTCCTGATTGGCTGGTACAGCATCGCCAACTCGCTGTTGTTCATGACCTTCCCACTCGTGCACGTCGCGGTGGGTCTCGGCATGCTCTGGTTCGTCGCGCGCGGGCTGCTCAACCGAACCGAGATCGCAGTGACGCCGCACCTATTGACGGGATCAAGCGGACCCATTGCGCCGGGCAAGAGCCTCAAGTTTCATCGGGAGGCGGTGGTCGGGGTCTTCGTGCGCGAGGACAACTCGAAGTACATGAAGCGGGTCCCCGATTGGAAGAAGGCCCACGCCAAAGCGACGATGCAGTCCTATTCGGTCTGGGTCCAACTCACCGGCGATCGCGAAGCTCGCCTCGCCACCATGCTGCGCTCCAAGCCGATGGCGCTGTTCATCGAGCAAGAGCTCGAAGACCTGCTCGGCCTGACCCCGCAGGCCGTGTATGGCGAGGTTGAGGTGCCGCAAGGCCTGCGTCGCCGGGTCCGCAAGCCGCGCGTCGCGGGCGCGCTGGCGGTCGCCGACGTCGAGGATGCACACGGCGGCCTTTCGGAGCGCTGAACCGCTGGTCGGCCGCGCTCTGGCTGCAGTGGCTCTCTACCGTCGGCGGCGCAGGGCCAGCGGGGCGAGCGCGATCAACCACCACGGGCCGGACGGATCACGCTGACCCGGTGCGGCTGCACAGCCGTCAACCCCCGTGCTGCCCGTGATCGAGGTGTCGGAGACCGAGCCGTCGGCGTCGCACGCGTCACCCACGCCGTCATCGTCTGAGTCGAGCTGGTCGGCGTTGGCGACGTCGAGGCAGTTGTCCTCGTCGTTGTCGAGGCCGTCGCCGTCGAGGTCGTCGTCGCAGGCGTCGCCCTGGCCATCGTCGTCGGCGTCGCTCTGCTGCGGGTTGGCGTCTTCTGGGCAGTTGTCGTCGTCGTCATCGATGCCGTCGTCGTCACGGTCACTGTTGACGATCAGGTCGTCGCAGGCGTCGCCCAAGCCGTTGTCGTCGGTGTCGGTCTGCTCGGGGTTGGCCACCAGCGGGCAGTTGTCTTCGGCATCGGTGACGTCGTCGTCGTCGTCGTCGTCGTCGCAGGCGTCGCCCTGGCCATCCGCGTCGGTGTCGAGCTGGTCGACGTTGGCCACATCGACGCAGTTGTCGTCGGCATCGGGCACGGTGTCTTCGTCGGTGTCCCTCGGCGCCTCGGTGCAGGCATCGCCCACGCCATCGTCATCGCGATCGGCCTGATCGGGGTTGGCGACGCTCGGGCAGTTGTCGTCGGCGTCGGCCACGTCGTCGCCGTCGTCGTCGTCATCGCAGACATCACCGACACCGTCCTGGTCGAGGTCGGCCTGATCGACGTTCGCGATCAGCGCGCAGTTGTCGTCAGCGTCGCCCACCTCATCGGCGTCATCGTCGTCGTCACAGGGGTCACCGACG
>JBNMOZ010000302.1:0-7417 GCA_051276005.1 Bradymonadia bacterium
CCTGAGTGGGTGGCAGCGGCGCAGGCTCAATGCGTCGCTGCGATGGCCGCTCGCCCCGCGTCCAAGACGCCCGACAGCCGCGACGGGGTTGAATGGCGCGCCGCGGTGAGGGCCGAAGCCGAGAAGACCGAAGCCGAGAAGGCCGAAGCCGAGAAGACACCCCAGGCCGCAGGTCCCCCGCGAAACGACGCGGTCCGCTTGAGCCGCCGCCCCCCGTCGTGGCACTGTATCGCTGGACCTACATTGTCCCTAATTCAACAGTCGGGGGAGAGGCATGGCACGCGGCAACACGCCAACACGGCGAGACTTTCTGGGCTTCATCACAGTGGTCGTCGCGGCGGCCAGCGTCGCGCCGGTCATCGGCTGCGACGACGGCGACGGTCTGGGCACCACCGGCGACATGGGGCCCGATATGGGACCGATGGGGCCGGGCGTCGATGTCGTGTATCCCCAGGGCCTGGCTTCGGGCGATCCGCGCCCGGACTCGGTGATGCTCTGGACGCGCGTCGAGCCGGAAGACGCCGCTGCCGACCTGCCTGACGCTGATTTGCCAGTCCGCTACGAGGTCGCGACCGACGAGATGTTCGCCAACGTGGTCGCCGGCGGTGATCTGATGGCCACCGTCGCCAACGATCACACCATCCGCCTTAAGATCACCGGGCTCTCGGCGTTTACCCAGTACTACTATCGCTTCGAGGCCCGCAACACGGTCAGCGTCGTCGGCCAGACCAAGACGGCGCCGGCCCCCGACGCCGATCAGCCCGTCCGCTTCGCCTTCGCGTCGTGCCAAGACTACAACGGCCGCTACTATCACGCGTGGGCCGCCCTCGCCGCCGAGCCCGCGGTGGACTTCGTCGTGTTCCTCGGCGACTACATCTACGAGACCGCCAACGATGCGCGCTTCCAGGACGGCGAGGGCGAGCGCGTGATCGCCATCCCCGACGGCCTCGTCATCAATGGCGAGACCAACGCCAAGGCGGCGCTGACGCTGGCCGACTACCGGGCCATCTACAAGCAGTACAAGACCGACGCCGACCTGCGCGAAGCGCATCGCCTGTTCGCGTTCATCACCATCTGGGACGACCATGAGTTCGCCGATGACTGTTGGGGCGATCACGCGACCCACTTCAACGGCGCCGAAGCCGACGACGGCGACGAGCAGAACACCGACCGCCGCATGGCCGCCAACCAGGCGTGGTTCGAGTTCACCGCGGCCGACGTCACGCTCACCGATCAGCCGTTCCCCAACGACCTGAAGATCTATCGCAACCTGCGCTTCGGTCAACACATGGAGTTGGTGCTCACCGACCTGCGCAGCTACCGCGACGATCATGTGATCCCCGAGGGCCCCACCGACACCGACGTGGGCAAGATCACGCCGAACAGCGCCGTCGGCTCGCGCAACTTCCTGCTCAAGGCGGGCTTCGATCCCAAGGAAGCCCTCGTCAACCCGACCCAGCTCGGCGAAGAGCAGAAGGGCTGGCTGCTCGACACGATCACCGCCAGCGACGCCACCTGGAAGGTGTGGGGCAGCGAGGTGCAGCTGTCACAGATGACGATCGACCTGTCGCCGTTCGAGTCGCTGCCTGACGACTACCGGGGCGCGTTCTACTTCAGCGTCGATCAATGGGACGGCTTCCGCACCGAGCGCAGCCAGGTGCTCACCGCGCTGCAGAACATCGAGGGCCTGGTGAGCATCTGCGGCGACATCCACGCCGGCTATATCTCGGCCCTGCATGTGGACTTCGACAACCCCGGGGCCGTGCCCATCGGCATGGAGTTCACCGTACCGGGCATCACCAGTGAGCCCGTGCAGGCCATCACGCAGCGCACCATCGATGGCAACGCTGTGCTCGCGAGCTTGGGCCTGGGCGAGCTGGTGCCGCGCTTCGACGAGCTGTTGTCGTCGGCCAGCGCGCACTACCAGTATCTCAACTCGAGCCAGAACGGCATCGCGGTGGTCGACCTGACCGCCGACGCGTTCACCATCGAGTTCATGCTGATGACCGATGTGAAGGCCGCGACCTGGGACGGCAACGTGGAGCGCGTGCGCTACCGGTATGGCTTGGACAAGAGCCTGGTGCGCGCGTAGGTCGCGGGCTCAGGGGGTGGAGCGTCGCGGGGGCGGGTCAGTCTTCGATGAGCGCGATGGCGTCGGCGGGCGCCACGTCGCCAAACATCACCGACATCAGGCCCGCGTTGTAGCGGTCGAACGTGGCCAGGTTGGCGAAGACATGCACCTCGACGGCCTTGCGCGTGATGGCGAAGCCCTGGGCGTCGAAGTAGGTCTTAAAGCGCACTTCGCCGTCGTTGTAGTCCATCTCAAAGTTGCCGATCACCAAGCCATAGTTTGCCCGGTTGAGGAACTCGGCGACGGCCGGTCGCTTGCTCTCGGGCACATACATCGCGCCCATCGAGAAGAAGAAGAGTTGCTCCTGCTTCTCGCGGGTCTGCAGGTAGCACTGCCACTGGCCCGATCCGCCGTTGTGCACCATGCGCAGCCAGTCAGGGTTGTTGGGCAGCGGCGCGTACGGCCACTCGGAGTTGTCGAGGAACGCGAGCACTGCGTCTTGGATCTTGGTCGGTTGCACGTCGTCCATGTCAGCCCTCCACCTGGGCGATCGCCTCGACGGCGGTCGCTTCACCCTGGGCCACCTGCTTGAGCGCGGCGAGGTAGCGATCCATCGTCAACACGTTCTGGATCACGTTCGTCTTAAAGAGCATGGGCGGCATGTCGGTGTCGGCTACGTCGGCCGACGTGCAGTAGCGGACCTCACCGTCGCTGAGGTCCAACTCGAAGTTGCCGACGAACATGCCGTAGTTGGCCCGCGTGACGAACTCGATCGCGGCGGCGTACTGCGACTCGGGCACGGTGAACGGCGCCACGGAGTAGAAGGCGAACTGGTCGCGATCCTCGAGGGCTTGGGCGAAGCAGTTGAAGGGGTCGGAGTCTCCCTGAAAGCCCATGCGCAGGACGGGCTGATCGTCCATGGGCGTGAAGCTCCAGTCGTCCTCCTCGAAGAACGCGCGCATGGCGGCGTACACGGATTTCATGGTCGTCCTCTCGGTGTGTGATAGGCGCACTATGCCGGTCCAGCCCGCGAAAATCACGCATGCCGCGCGCGGCTACTTCTGGGCGTCCAAGTAGCGCAGATAGCGCAGCATGCCGGCGCCCGCGTGCTGCACGAAGTCGATGCGCGATTGCAGATCGACCTTGGACCCCGCCATGCCACCCTGCATGACCTTGGGGTTTTGCATCAAGTGGGTGGGCCCCGGGTCAAATTGGAAGCCGAGCAGGTACGCGAGGCAACTCTTGACCTGGGCATGCAGCACCGCGAGCTCGGCGGCATCGACGCCCGCCGCCGTCGCCGCTCGCAGCGTCGCCACGGCGGCCTCGGTGCGGCTGCCGGTCTCGGTCACGCGCGGCACGTGAATCGGGTTGAGGTTATAGCCGCCCTCGGGGGTCTGGATGTTGCGGCTAAAGGCGTTGAAGCGCAGGCAGAAGTCGAGGTCGGCCGGATCGGGATCGTAGGGCATCAAAGCGGCGACGGCCTGGCAGGTCCAATGCTCGTTGCCGAAGAAGTATCGGCTGCCGAAGAAGTCCCAGCCCACCCGGGTCGTATAGCGCACGGTGCGCTTGGCAGCCTTGAGGTCTTTGGGGTCCTGGGTGATGCCGTAGGCCGTCGCGAAGGCCAGGGCGGCCTGCCCGTTGACGTACTGTGTCTGCCTGTCGAGGGGCTGCTTGGTCTTGCGGTTGTAGAAGTGCTTGAGCTCGCCATCGGGTCGTTGCTGGCTGTGCAGGAAGGTGAGCAGGGCGTCCATATCGGCGCGATAGCTGTTGTCCCATCCGGCGCGGATGATCGCGGCATAGACCAGCACGGTGGTCGCCGTCGATCCGAGGCTGATGCGTCCGCGCTAGCCCACGCAGCGGTGCTCGCCACAATCAGACGTGGCCTGCTTCGACAAGAAGCGCGCCGATCGCAGCGCCGCCGCCTTGATGAACTCGTCGCCGGTGTATGCCGCCACTTCGACAAGAAACCAGGCCGCGATGGCCTGCCGAGGCCAGCTGCGTCCGCGGATGACCCGGCCCGTCGCCAGGTCGACGGAGTAGTCCATGTCGCCGTTGGGGTGCACGTGGCGCGCGAGGTAGTTGGCCGCGCGCAGGACGCCGCGGCGCACCCGCGCCTCGGTGACCTGCGCTATCGGGAGTGGCTCGCCATACGTCGCCCGTTGATCGCCAGGCCCCCGGCGCAGCAAGACCCGGCGCAGCTCGCCCCGCTCGATCAGGGTGGCCGCGTCGACGCCCAGCTCTTTGGCCAGGTTCGCGATGGCGCGGTCGGTGTTGTTGATGCCCATCATGATGTTCGCGGCGCCAAAGCGGGAGTGCCCCGCGGCCGCGCCCCAGACCACCAGATCATCGGGGGTGGCGTAGGCGGTCTTGCCGTCGATGTTGGCCTGCAGGCCGTCGCGCCCGGCCACCAGGGAGAACTTGACCAGATTGGGGTGGTTGCTGAGCAGGCCAGCCTCGTCGATGATCTCGTCGACCGCGACGGTGCATCCGGGGCCGCAAGTGCGGGGCACGTCGGCCGACACGCTGCGCTTCACGCGCCGGCCCTGCTTCCAATACGAGATGATGTGTTCGGCCCGCGGGGTGGCCTCGGCGTCGACAGACAGGTAGCCGTACAGCCCGAAGGATCCGCCCACGACGAGCACACCATAGATGAGCAGGAACGCCTTCACGACGCGCGCTGCTGCTTGAGTCGCTGTCGCTTGAGCCACCGCAGCTCGATGACCGGCAGCAACACAAAGTAGGTGCCCACCGGCAGCACCAGCGCGAGCGCGTACGCGATGGCGACGCCCTTGCCCAACACGCCCTGCACGCCCGCCGCGAAGGCCGCCGCGTAGCACAGCGCAGCGAAGGTCACCGCGCCGAAGAGCAGCACCACCCACGTGGCGACCCGCGCCACCTTCAAGCCCAGCGGATCACGCCGGATGAAGCCGATCGCGGAGCCAACCAGCAGCAAGCCGATGAGGCCCGCAGGCACATCGACGACCCACCAGCGACCGGGCAGCAGACCGAACACGCTGAACAGCAGCAGGCCAGCCAGAATGAGATGGGCGAAGGCGAAGCCGGGCCCGGCGAGAGATCGAGGCGAGTCAGACATGCGCGCATCGTGCAACGCGCTGCGACATGACGCAACGAATCAGCGGTCCTCGGCGGTCGCGGGCAGCGGCGCGGCGGCGGGCGCCTCAAGGACGGCGCGCGCCATCGCGTCTCCGCGCAGGGCGGCGCTGAAGTGGGCGACCAGCTGTCCGGCCACGTAGCGGCGCATCGACGCGCGATCGGGGCCCTCGACGCAGGCCGAGCACAAGAAGCCGCAGCCATCGTCGTTGAGCATGTCGTTGTGACCATGATCGGTCGCGACGCCGTGCCAGACGGGCGCCGAAGTGCGCTCATAGAAGCGCGCGTGGGCATCGCCGACGGGGGCGCAAGCCGGCGCGAACGCGTTGACGGGCATGCCACCGAGGCCGGTCCCGAGCACCAGGGTCGGTACGCCGCCGAAGTCGATCTCGCTGTCGAGCGCCCGCGCTTCCCCGCCGAAGGGGCCGCCTTGACCGTCGACCGGATCGACCCCAGCGATGGCGCGGGCCTGGGTGGCGTCTTCGAGCATCAGCAGCCAGATCACCTTGCCGCCGCGGGAGTGTCCCGCGACGCCGGGCGCCTCGCCATCGACCGCCGCGGCGACGACATCGACCAGCGCGCTGTCGACCCAGGCGATGACGCGGGCTGCGGTGGCGGCCTCGTCAACGGCGCTGGGCTTGCCGATCGGGTTGTTGTCGGCGGCATACATCTGCGGCGCGACGACCACGAAGCCATGGCTCGCGACGTGGGTGAGCATGTCGCTGTACAGCGCGACGTCGAGCAGGAAGCCGTGCTGCCAGACGATGACCGGCGCGGCGGGCGCGTCGACCGGCTGGTAGACGTCCATCGCGCGGGGCGCGTCGCTCATGCCCTCGGCCACGCGCAGGCGCTCGACGGCGTAGGGGCCCGGATCGTAGACCGGTGATAGCGCAGGAGGCGGGCCCTGATCGGCGGCGACGCCGTCGTCGATCGCGCCGCTGTCGGTCGCGCCGCTGTCGGTCAAGCCAGCCCCGTCCGGTTGACCCAGATCGGCCACCGCGTCGGGCGCGTTGGCGTCGGGCAGGGCCTGATCGATCGACGGGCGCGCGTCGCCGGCGTCCTGGACGGTCGCGTCGAGTTGACCGCCGGTGCGGCCTTGATCGAGCTGCTCGGTGTTCATGTCGGGTGTATCGGGCGCGCCGCTGCCGCCGTCATCACAGGCCCACAGGCCGCCGACGAGCAGGGCCCCCAGGAGTCCAAGAGTGCGTGTAGTCATGGGCAGACTATAACGCGCGGGCAGGCTGCGGCGCGACACCGGCGGCGCGACACCGGCGAGGCGATCTCGAGCCCGTCAGCGCAGCAGCTTGACGATCGCCTCGGCCACGCCCTGCGCCGAGGCGGGGTTTTGGCCGGTGACCAGCCGCTCGCTGGTGATCACGTTTGGCTTGAAGTTGGGCGCGGTCTTGGGCAGCGCGCCGCGTTCGCGCAGGCGCGTTTCGAGGTGGAAGGGCACGACATCCATCAGCTTGACGGCGGTCTCTTCGGCGTTGGTGAACGCCGCGACGGCCTTGCCGTCGACCAGGTACCGCCCGTTGGAGAGCTTGACGTTGACCAGCCCGGCCGGCCCGTGACAGACCGCCGCGACGACGCCCTTGCGCTCATAGATGCGGGCCGCGATGTCCTGCAGGGCGACGTTGTCGGGCAGATCCCACATCGTGCCGTGGCCGCCAGCGAAGAAGACGGCGGCGTAGCGCGCCGGATCGACCTGATCGGGGCGCAGCGTGGTGTGGGTGCGCTTGACGAGCGCCGGGTCGTCGAGGAAGGCGGCGTTGATGGGGTCCGCTCGATCGATGCCATCCATTGGCGCCTTGCCGCCCTTGGGGCTGACGAAGTCGACCGCGAAGCCGGCCGCGGTGAACACGGCGTAGGGGTGACTGACCTCGGACAGATAGAAGCCCGTGCTGCGCCCGGTCTCGCCGAGTTGGCCATGGCTGGTGAGCACGATGAGCACGCGAGGCGCCGGCTCGGCTTTAGGGGTGGCGGGCGCGGCGGGCGCGGCGGGCGCGGCGAAGGCGGTGGCGGTGGTCGCGAAGAGGACGAGCAGGCTGCGCAAGAGCGCCATGAAGAGACTCCGAAGTTGGGACAGTCATTGCCGTACGGTCGTCGGTTTAATGCCCGCAGCGGTCCAGCGCAAATCAGGTTGACGTTCTGCAGCCAAACCGAACCGGCGCGGGCGCGCGAACTGGTTTGCTTGTGTTGGCCGTTCCGCCCTACGGCGCATCGGCTGATCCATGC
>JBNMOZ010000303.1:0-7399 GCA_051276005.1 Bradymonadia bacterium
AGGGCGTAGCGGCGACGCGCGGCGCCGCGACCGCGCTGCTTGAACGGCTCATTGGCTATCACAAGTCTCCTTCAACGACGGAGCCCCAGAGGGCTGTCAGGACGAGTGCGACGCGACAGGCGTCTGCCTCTTGATGGAGCTGTCGAGCACAGACGTCGCAGGAATCGAACAGTGTTCCTGTAAGATTGTGGGGCGCGCTGAGCACTGAGTCCGGGTGCAGTCGACTCAACCTCAACTCAGTCTCAATGCCCTTCGAAGCGGGCAGCGACATGTCGCGGTGTGTGCACATGGCGCACGATGACGACACAGTGATCGACCGACAAACGTCCTTCGCGGCGATGTCGGCGGCGTCGTCGTCTGCAGTCCCGGCGGTGTCGGCGGCGGCGTCGTCAGCAGCCCCGGCGGTGTCGGCGGCGGCGTCGTCTGCAGCCCCGGCGATGTCGGCGGCGTCGTCGTCTGCAGCCCCGGCGCTGGCGGCGTCGGTGGTGCTCGGCCGCTATGAGCTGGGCCCCCGGATCGGCCGAGGCGGCTTCGGCGAGGTGTTCGAAGCCTACGATCGTGTGCTCAACAAGCAGGTGGCCATCAAGCGGCTGCCGGCGCTGAATCCGGCGCAGCTCGCCGACGCCCGATCCGAGGCCACGGCGTTGCGCCGCGCGCAGCTGCCGGGGGTGGTCCCGCTGCTCGATGACGGGCTGGCCGACGGCCGGTTCGTGCTGGTCATGGAGCACATCACCGGGCCTGAGTTTCCCGGCGAGACGACCCCCATGCCCTGGTCGCGCCTGCGGCCGAAGATCATCCGCCTGCTCGAGATCCTCGCGGGGGTGCATCAGGCCGGTCTGGTGCATCGCGATATCAAGCCCGGCAACGTGCGCCTGACGGCCGAGGGGCAGCCGGTCCTGCTCGACTTTGGCCTGGCTCAGCCGCCCCAGGGCGACTCCGGGGATCGCGTGGGCACACCCGGCTATATCGCGCCCGAGGTGCTGTTTGGCCGCGCCGGCGCCGACGCGCGATCTGATCTGTATGCCCTGGGCGTGATGATCTTCGAGGCGTTGCGTGGTGAGAAGCCGGGCTACTACGGCTGGGATGACGCCGGCATGCCCGCCGAGGCGGGCGAGATGCTCGCTGTGCTGCTGGCGCAGGATCCCGACCATCGCGCGCCGTCTGCCATGGCGGTCCTCGCTGAGTTCGACGATGTGGCTGCGGTGCGCGAGCTGCCGGCCGAGCCCGGCACCGAATTGCAGCTGCGCGAGGCCTTCGACGGGCCGGAACCATTCGTCTACTTCTGCAGTCGGGGCGAGGCGTTACTCTGGGCACGTACCGGAGAGCTTGGGCTCGAGCGCGAGCTGACAAGCGGGCAGCGCGAGGGCTTGACCGCGTGGTCTGACGCGGGCATCGAGGCCACGACGGTCAGCCTGGATCGCATCGAAGACGGCATGCGGTTGGGCACCCGTTTGGCCGCCGTTGAAGACGCGCTCTCGGTAGACGCCCGGCACCTGCTGCACTGGATCCGCATGGCCTTGCCGACGGTGGGAACCGCCGGGCGCGCTGCGTGTGGGCTCAGTGACGGGCGCCACGCCGCGGCGGCGTCAGAGTTGATGGCGACCCAGCTGGCCTGGCCGGAGCTCGATGGGCGGGCCCAATGGCTCAAGACGCTCAGGCCCACCGGGCCGTGGGTCACGCAGCTCGGCACAGAAGGCCTGCGACTGACGGGCGATCCACGGCGCTGGGTGGGCGGGCATCGCCTGGGCAATCGCGGGTGGCACGTCGAGCTGCGCGTCGAGGTCGAGGGCTGATCAGTCGCCGCTGACGAACTCTGCGGCGCCGACAAACTCTGCGGCAAAGGCGGTCGCGGGGTGCCGGCGAACCGTATCCAGGTCGTCGAGCTGCACCACCCGACCCGCATCGAGCACCGCGACGCGCGCGTTGAGCGCGACCACATCCCGCACGTCATGCGTCACGATGATCGCCGGCGATCCCGAGCGCGTCAGATGCGCGGCCAGCTCCGCGCGGACGGCGCGGCGGGTGGTGATGTCCAGGGCCGCCAGGGGCTCATCGAGCAGCAAGATACGCGGTCGAATCACCAGCGCCCGCGCCAGCGCGACCCGTTGCTTCTCACCGCCAGAGAGTCGCCCGACGCCCCGATCTGCAAGGTGACCACAGCCCAACTCGGTCAACATCGCCAGCGCCGTTTCACGGCGGGCTGCCCGCGCGCCCGTAAGCCCAAACGCCACGTTGGCTGCGACGTTCAGGTGGGCAAACAGCCCATAGCCCTGCGGCACATAGCCCACCCGGCGATGCGATATGGGCAGGTCGATATGCGCGTCGCTGTCGAAGAGCACCGCGTCGCCCACCTGAATACGGCCCGCCGTCGGCGTGATGGCCCCGGCGATTATGCGCAGCACGGTGGTCTTGCCGCTGCCATTGGGGCCAACCAGCGCCAAAGGCCGCGCGTCGCCCGTCAGCTCGACATCCAGCGCGAGGGCGCCAACGCGAGCCGTCGCGGTGAGCGTCCATGCCGTCATATGCGGCCCCTGAAGAGCGTGGGCACCCAGCGCAAGAGCAGCAGCGCCACCCCGCCCAGCGCCGCGAGCAGGATCGCGAAGACCAGCGCCACCTGCACGTCGCTCTCGAGCGCCGCGAAGATCGCCAGCGGCATGGTCTGCGTCTCTCCGACGAGGCTGCCTGCGAATAACAGCGTCGCGCCAAACTCACCCAGCGCGCGGGCCCAGGCGAGGGAGATCCCGCCGATGAGCCCTGGCAGCGCCACCGGCACCCCCACCCTGAAGAACGCCCCGGCCCGCGAGGCCCCCAAGGTGCGCGCGACGATCAGCACGTCAGCGTCGACCTTGCGGAACGCGTTCGCCGCCGCCTGCACATAGAACGGAGCCGCGACCACCACCTGCGCCATGATCACGGCGGTCGTGCTGAAGGTGATCTGCCAGTCGAGCGCCTCGAGCGCCGGGCCGAGCATGCCGCGTCGACCATAGGTCTGCAGCAGCGCGACGCCGATCACCGCGGGCGGGATGACGATGGGCAGGTCGACGAGCACGCTGATCACCGCGGCGCTGCGGTGGCGCGTCCTCGCCAGCCACCACGCCAGCGGCGTGCCGGTCAGCACGATGAGGCCAACGCTGATGAGCGACGTGCGCAGGCTGAGCCAGAGGGCGGGAGAGAACAGCGGGCTGCGCATCCCGTCGCTGATCTGCGCGGGCGACGCCGAGAGCGCCAAGGCGAGCAGCGGCAACCCCAGACACACCAGCAGCGCGACGGCCAGCGCACCGCCAAGCAGGCGCGCGCTCACGGCTCAACCGCGTCAAAGCCATGCTGCGCCATGATCCGCTGGCCGGCTGGCGATCGCACGAAGTCGACGAAGCGCCCGGCGCCTGCAGAGGCGCTGCGCACGGCCCCAATGCGGTACTCGGCGGACACGTTGAGGTCGGCGGGGATGGGCACCATGCGCACCCGGTCGGCGCCGGCGGCCCGCGCGTCGCTGCGATAGACGATGGCGGCGTCGGCCTCGCCCAGCTCAACTTTGGCGCGCACCAGTCGCACGTTGCTCTCCTCCGACACCGCCCTCGGGTACGCGGTCACGGCCGCTCCACTGCGGGTGGCTGCCTTGCGAAATACGGCGCGGGTGTACTGCCCGATCGGCGACTGGGCGTTGCCGATGACCAGCCGGCGCGCCCGCGCGAGATCCGAGAAGCGCGTCACGTGCGCGGGGTTGTCGGTGGGCACGATGATCGTCAGTCGGTTATGGGCGAAGGGCGCGCTGCGCGGCACGACGCCCGCTGTCGTCAAGGCGGTCATATGGGCCGGGTTCGCAGACGCGAAGACCTGCGCCGGCGCCCCCTGCTCGATTTGCAGGCGCAACACCTGGCTGCCCGCGAAGGTCAACTCAACATCGTCGTTGGGGTGGGCCCGCTCGAACTGGGCCTCCAGCGCCGTGAACGCCTCGGTCAGCGAAGACGCGGCGAAGACGGGCACGCGGGCCCGATCGGGGGCCTCGCTGCACGCGGTCAAGACCAGCACAGCGGTCGCGCACAGGTCGAGCCAGCGGCGTCGCGAGAGCGTGTGACCTGTGATGGGGTCTGCGATATTCGGGCGCGCAAAGGCGCTGCGCTGCGCGGCGAGGCCGATGCCACGTCGACCGCCAAGTTGAGGGCCGGCTCCCGTATACTGTCGAGGCGCCGTCATCGCGTTCGATCTGCCGCTCCCCGGCTTCATCCCTGTTTCTGAGGTCGCATGCTGTTCAGCCGGTTGATGCCCGCCCTGCGAAGCTATCCGGACTATAGCCGCGCCGACCTTGGGGCCGATGTGATCGCGGGCATCACCGTCGCTGTCATGCTCGTGCCCCAGGGCATGGCCTATGCCATGCTCGCCGGCCTGCCGCCGGTCGTGGGCCTGTACGCGGCGATGGTGCCCATGGCGATCTATGCGCTGCTGGGCACGTCGCGTCACCTGTCGGTGGGTCCCGCCGCCATGGACTCGCTGCTCGTGCTCGCCGGTGTCAGCTTGGTGGCCGCGCCGGGCAGCCCGGAGTACATCGCCGCTGCCGTGCTGCTCATGCTCATGGTCGGCGCGATGCAGTTCACGCTCGGCCTGCTGCGCGCGGGGGTGGTGGTCAATTTTCTGTCCCAACCGGTGGTCAGCGGCTTCATGTCGGCGGCGGCGCTCATCATCGCGAGCAGCCAGTTGGGGCATCTGCTGGGGGTGCGCCTGCCCCGCTCGACGTTCGTCCTCGACACCGTGCGCGAGGCCATCGGGCGGCTGGGTCAAGTCAACTTGGCGACGTTCGCTTTGGGTGCGATCGCGATCGCCCTGCTGGTCGTCTTGAAGCGAAGCGCGCCTCGGACCCCTCGGGCCCTGGTGGTGGTGGTCGGCGGCACTTTGGCCGTGATTCTGCTCGACCTCGACAGCCAGGGCGTGGCGGTCATTGGCGCGGTGCCGGGCGGCTTGCCCGCGTTCGCGGTGCCGGCCTTTGACGTCGAGACGATACTCACGCTCGCGCCCGTCGCGCTCACCTTGGCGCTCGTCGGGTACATGGAGGCCATCTCGGTGTCGCGCTTCTTCGCCCGCAAGCACGGCTATAACATCGACGCCGACCGCGAGCTGTTCGCCCTGGGCGCGGCCAATATGGGCGGCGCCTTCTTCGGCGGCTTTCCGGTGACCGGCGGGTTGTCGCGCGCCGCGGTCAACGACCAGGCGGGGGCGCGCACGCCGGTCTCGTCGCTGGTGACCGCCGGGTTGATGGTGGTCACGCTGCTCGCTTTGACGTCGCTCTTCCACATGCTCCCAAAGGCCATCCTGGCCGCGATCATCATCGCCGCCGCGACCGGGTTGATCAACGTCGCCGACGTGCGCCGTCTGTGGCGCACCGATCGCGTCGACCTGGGTCTGCTGCTGCTGACCTTCGCGGCCACGCTGTTGCTGGGCATCCAGACAGGCATCCTGGTGGGCATCGGCGCGTCGATCTTCACCTTCGTGGCGCGCCGCACCCACCCGCATTGTGCGGAGCTGGGGCGGGTGCCCCACGAGGGCGTCTGGCGCGCGCCCGACGAGGTGCCCGACGTGCTGCCCGAGCCCGGCGTGCTGGTGCTGCGCTTCGACGTCTCTTTCTACTTCGGCAACGTGCAGTTCTTACGCGATCGCATGCAGGGCGCGATGCAGCGCGACGACCTGCTGGGCATCGTGCTGGACATGTCTGGCGTCAACGCCATGGACTCTTCGGCCGCGACGCTGCTCGACGCCCTCGTTGGCGAGCTCGATAGCCACAAGATCGACCTGCGCCTGGCGGCGGTCAAGGGGCGGGTCCGCGCCCGCATTCGCCGGTCAAGCGCGCTGTCAGACTGCTTCGATGATCGCATTCACCTGACGGTCGAGAAGGCTGTTCGCGCCATCGTCGACACCTCGGCTGCCGGGCTGAACGGCTGCTGACATTGGGCCGCGGGGCTCATCGTGGGCGCCGACATGAGCGTCTTCGTTCGAGTCAGCGCACTGCGTCCGTCGCGGGATCGAGTCACTTCACAGTCTGATTGAGATCGGCGGAGTGTTCGCCCTCACCAAGCGGTGCTGAAACCGCACGACTCTTGTCGACGCGGGTCGGAGGGTGTATTTGAGCTGCTCACTGGGCAATGGGGCAGTATCGAATGAAGATTCTACAGGCAGTTCTCGCGGTCGCGACCTTCGCGATGATCTCGTGCGAAACAACAGAGGAGACCGCCAGTGAACCAGGCTCGGTTTGTTGCCGGTGTCTGGTCGACGTCGGGTGCGTTGAGCCCAACGAGTATGAGTTCTGCAAGGACACATTGGCGTCGGGCGATACGCTTCAACTTGGGCTCGTACGCAGCCTGACCTGCGATCCTGACGCGTGCATCGAGGCCAACCGGTGCGGTGATCCCAACGCAGGCAGCCAGGGCGGCGCAGGCGGACAGAGTGGCGGTGCCGGTGGGCAGGGCGGCGGCGGGCAGGGCGGCGGCGCCACGGGCGTATCGGGCACCTACACCCTGACCGTGGTCAGCGCCATCTACGAGGACCGCGATTGGGACGGCTTCGGAAACGACGCGCCAGACCCGTATGTGAAGGTCTTCGTCGATGGACAGTTGGTCGGCACGTCCGAGACGTTACAAGACGACTACATACCCAATTGGAATGCATCGTTCACCGTCGAGTTGGGCGGCGCGAGCGAGCTTCGTTTGCAGTTCTTCGATGACGATTTGACGAGAGACGACGAGGCTGCCAACTATACAGTCCCCAATTTGGGTGCCGCGATTCAGTCGGGCGGACGAAGCGTAGATTTTCCGGGCGGGTCGATCGAGAACGTCACCTACACGCTGCGAGCGCGCTGAGGTTCGCCCAGATCAGCGCCGAACTTGTGCCTCGAGCGACTTCGGGAACACGTTGAGGGGAATGCGCAGCACGCGCGGCATGATGCCGCCATCGATGTTGACCTGCACGCTCTGATACAGCAGCCGCGGCGCGTTGAGGCCGGCGTCGCGCTGGGCGCCGACCAATCGCGCCCAGTGGTTCAGGATGATGCATCGATGAACACTGGACACGTCGTCGGATCCGTCAGACCCCGTGCTCTCGGATGCGTCGCCAGAGCGTTGAGCGGCTGATGCCCAACAAGGCCGCGGCCTCTGCCTTGCGGCCGCCCGTCCGCCGCAGCGCGTCGAGCAACTGGCGACGCTCCATGGTCGCCAAATCGACCGCGCCTCGGGGCGCCTCCGGGGGCTCGCCGCGCAGCTCCGGGGGCAGGTCTTCGACGGTGATCATGGGGTCGGCGCCCACGGCGAACGCGCACTCGATCACGTTGCGCAGCTCGCGAATATTGCCCGGCCAGTGATAGGCGGTCATCAGCGCCATGGCGGCCGGCGAGACCTGGTCGATGTGGCGGCCACCC
>JBNMOZ010000304.1:0-7399 GCA_051276005.1 Bradymonadia bacterium
GCCGCCGCGGCCGCGCCCGCTGCGGCCCGATGGCGCAGCCAGTTCTGCGATCGTCGATGAGGGCACAGACACCCGCGGTGGGGCGTCCTCAAAACGACGCCGGCGCAGCGCGCCGCAGGCGGTCGGTGGCGCAGCCGGCACGTGTATGCAGCGCTGCCCGAATTCGACGGTTCGGAGGGCTCTTAGGTCCTGGCGCAGGGGTCGGCGCAGGTCGCGATGCGTATCCTCAGACCCGCCCGAACAGTGTTCACTGGCTCGGAGGGCTCTCGGGCGCCGGCCCCGAAGCCGGCGCAGGCATCGCCGGTGGTGCGAACTTCAGATCGGCGCGCGCAGCGTCTCGAGCCCGCCGGGTCGCCGCGATCATCACCTGCTTCACGACGGGCTCCCGCTCGGCGAGCATCGCCTTGGCGAGCGCCGCCAGCGCCTCAGAGCTGGGGTCTTCACCCAGGGCACCGGCGGCCGACAAGCGCACCACCGGGGCCGGGTCCTCGAGCGCCTTGATGAGCCCCTGCGTCGCGCGCTCATCGCCCACGAGCGCCAACAGATCGATGATCGAGCGCTTGTCGGTGGGGTGCACATCGACCGACTTGAGGCGCCTCAACTGCGTGTTGAGTTTGGTTTCATACGTGAGCAGCAGCTGAGTTGCGTCATCGTTCTTACCCGCCTGCATCCAAAGCACGGCGAGCAGCGGGTACGCAGGCAAAAACTCTGGCTGATGGCGAATCGTCGCTTCGAAGCCCTCGATGGCGCGCCCCGTATCGCGTTGACTGCCAAAGAAGCGCGCCGCGGCGAACCGCAGCTCGGGTACGCCGGGCGCCAAGGCCACCATGCGCACGAAGATCGCCTTGGCCTGATCGGGGCGATCGCGCAGCTCGTGCAGGTTGGCGGCGGCCAAGCCTGCGCTCACGCTCGCGCCGCTGACCGCACCGTCACTCGCGCGCAGAAAGTGCTTGAGCGCGGTCTGCTCGTCGCCCTTGTCGAGGGCCTCTTTGCCGAGCTCGAAGTACTCGATCTGGTCCTCGGTCCCAGGCACCAGGATCGTCGGCGTACCGGGCGCAACGATGGCCTTCGATGCGGGCGTAACAGACGCGGCTGCGCTGGACGCCGGGGCCGAGGCTGGCGCGGTGCTGCCCGGGAGCTTGGGTCCGCCGGCGCCCGGTTTGGATGACTGGTCGCAGCCGAAGCACAGCAGCGCGGTGAGCAGGGCGAAGCGCATGGATCTCCTCTGGATTGCGGCGGCTGGCGCCCACCGGACCTTGGCGGGCAGCGGCTAGAGCGGCTGCGGAGGGCGGCTGCTGGCGGGCGCGGGCGGCAGCTCGATGATGAACTCCGTGCCCTTCCCGGCCTCGGTCTCAAAGGCGATGGTGCCGCCGTGATCCTCGACGATGCGGCGCACGATGGCGAGCCCAAGTCCGGTGCCGCTCTTCTTGCCCGAGGTCGTGAAGGCGTCGAACAGGCGCTCACGGATCGCCTCGGGAATACCGGGGCCGTTGTCGCGCAGCGAGAAGCGCGTTGCGCCGGTGTCCGACTCCTCGAGCGTCCAAATCAGCCGCCCGCGCGTGCCCATCGCCTGGCGCGCGTTGCGGGCGATATTGGTGATGACGCGCAGCATCTTGGGCTCGTCGAACCAGCTCATGCCCTTGGCCGTCAGATCGCGCACCTCGAAGCCGACGCCGCGCTCGGTGAACTCCTGCTCGACCTGCTCTTTGACGGCCTTGACGAACTTGTCGAGGTAGACCTTGCGACAGAACACCGTGCGCTCGCCCCGGGCGAAGCCCATGACCTCCTTGGTCATGTCGTTGAACTGGCCGATCTTGCGCCGAATCGACTCGGCCATCGCCGTGCGCTCAGCCACGTCGTCGGTGTCGGCCATCAACTGGCTGTACCCGCTGATGACCGCTATTGGGCCGCGCAGATCGTGCAGCACGCCGCTGAGCATGCGGCCGATCGTCATCAGGCGGTCTTTTTGTTGGGCGTCGCGTCGGGCCGATAGCCGCGCCACTGCGCGCCCGAGCTGGCCGGCAAGCAGGACGACGAGTTGGCGATCCTCGTCATCATCGCGCCGCTCAGAATCGCGCCGATTCAACAGGGCCAGCGCGCCGATCGCGTCGTCGCCATCGAAGAGCGGCGCGCAGACGGCGTCGTGAATATGCAGGCCGTGTCCACCGCCGAGCCGCCGCGGGACGTCGCCCGTCGCAAAGCTCGCATCAGACAGCACGATCGCTTCGCCGCGGCTGGCCGTCTTGCCGAGCACGCCATCGCCCACCTCGACGCGCGCGATCGTCTCTACGGGTTCGAGCCCCGGCCCACGCAACCAGGCCGGCCCTTGTCCGGTCTCGGGATCGGGCAGGTACAGCGCCGCGAACTCACACCGGGCGACGCGGCTGGCCAGCTTGAGCACCCGATCGGCCAGATCGCGTGGCTCGTCGGCCTCGCCGATCTCGCGCTCGTTGTCGAAGAGGAACTCAAGCTCACGCACCTTCTGGCGCAGCTGCCGAGACAGGTCGCGCAGCTCGGTGTTGTTGATGTTGAGCTGAAGCTGCAGCCGCAGCGCCTCGAGGGTGATCGCCGCCTGCGCTGCCAGCGCCTTGAGCAGCGCTTCGTCCTCGACCGTAAAGTAGCCGCCGCCCTTCTTATTGAGCACCTGCACGACGCCGATGATCTCGCGCCGTGGGTTGCGCATCGGCACGGCGAGCATTGAGCGGGTGCGGTAGCCGGTGAGCTTGTCGAACTTTGGGTCGAACGCCGGGTGCAGATAGGCGTCCTTGAGGTTCACGACCCGGCCGCGCTCAGCCACGATCCCGGCGATGCCGCTGCCAACGGGCACGCCCACGATGAGGCTGTTTTCGCTCTCGACGGCGAGCCCCTCGAGCATGCCCTCGACGCGATCCAGCTCATAGACCGTCGTGCGATCGGCTTTGAGCAGCTGCGAGATCTCGACGACCATCGCCTTCATCGCGCGCCGAGGCTCGCGACTCGCGCCCAAATTGGCCGCGATGCGGAGCATGCCTGAGAGGCGCTCCTCTTGAAGGCTCATCGCCGTCTCGAGCTGCGCGATTCGCACGTCGGGCGCCTCGGGCGCGGTGGCCAGGCTCTGGTCAATCGCGTCGAGATCGTCGTCGCTGATGGGCTGCTTACCGCTCACGCACTCCTCGTCTGCAGGCCCCTTGGTGGGGCGCGGTCAGTGAATCTCAGCCCAATTATCGCCGATGCCGACGTCGACCACCAGGGGCACGCTCAGCGATACCGCGTGCTCCATCTCGTAGCGCATGATTTCGGCCACGGCCTCGACCTCGTCTTCGGGCGCCTCGACCACCAATTCGTCATGCACCGTCAGCACCATCCGGGCCTGCTTATCGGCCAGCGCGCGGTCGAGATTGAGCATGGCCTTCTTGAGGATATCGGCCCCGGTGCCCTGGATGGGCGTATTGATCGCGAGCCGTTCGGCCTCTTTACGATCGTTCCATTTGCGCGTCCCAATATGCGGGAGCGGCCGAATGCGGCCCAGCAAGGTCTTCGCAAACTCGTGCTCGCGGGCCTCCTCGACGAGCTTCGCCTGGAACGCCTTCACGGCCGGGAAGCGCTCGAAATAGCGCCGATGCAGTTTGTCGGCCTCGCGGCGCTCAATGCCCAGGCGCTGGGCCAAGCCAAAGCTGGTCAGCCCGTAGGCGAGGCCGTAGTTGACCATCTTGGCGCGTCCACGCTGCTCGCTCGAAACCGCGAAGATCGGGGTGTCGAAGACCTCGGATGCCGTGCGGGTGTGAATATCGATGCCGTCGCGGAACGCCTGCATCATCAGCGGATCCTGGCTGAAGTGCGCGAGGATGCGCAGCTCGACCTGGGAGTAGTCGGCCGAGATCAGCTTCCAGCCCGGCTCGGTGATGAAGGCGCGGCGAATCTCGCGGCCTTCCTCGGTGCGAATCGGAATGTTCTGCAGGTTCGGATCGCTCGATGAGATGCGCCCCGTCGCCGCGACCGCCTGCCGAAACGAGCTGTGGATGCGCCCGGTGTCGGGGTGCACCAGCTTGGGCAAGGCGTCCAGATAGGTGCTCTTGAGCTTGGTCAGCTGGCGCCAAGCCAGGATCTTCGCGGGCAGCGGGTGCTGCAACGCGAGCTGCGACAAGACGCGCTCATCGACCTTGGGCTTGCCCTTGGGCGTCTTCTCCAAGACCGGCAAGCCCATGTCTTCAAAGAGGATCTCACCGAGCTGCTTCGTGCTCCCGATCGTGAACTCTTTGCCCGCGAGCGCATGAATCTCGCTCGTCATCGCCTTGATGCGCACCGCGTACTCAGCCGACTTCGCCACAAGCTGCGCCGAGTCGATCTTGACGCCCGTCAGCTCCATGCGGCCGATCACCGGCGCCAGCGCCAGCTCAAGATCGGTGTTGAGCGAGTCGAGCCCGGCCTTGGTCAGCTCGGGGGCCATCATCAGCGCCAAGCGCAGAGCCACGTCGGCATCCTCGGCCGCAAACTGCATCGCAGATTCGAGGTCGACCCCCGCGAAGTCGGCCGCCTTGCCCTTCTTGCCCACCACGTCTTTGAGCGTGATCATCTTGTGACCAAGCAGGTCGCTGCTCAGCGCCGGCAGCGTGAAGTCGGTGCGGTTGGGGTTCATCAGGTAGCTGCTCAGCAGCGTGTCGTATTGCGCGCCGCGGTAGTCGATGCCCCGCGTCTGCAGCACCTGCCACTCCAGCTTGACGTTCTGGCTGATCTTGGGGAAGTCGGGGTTCTCGATGAGCGGCTGCAGGCGCTTGAGCACCCAGGCTTCACTGAGCTGGGCGACCACGGCGTCGACGGCCTCGGGCGCCTTGGCGATGAGGTCAACCTGCGCCTCGGCCGGCGCTTCGGCCGACGCTTCGGACGACGCTTCGGACGACTCCTTGGCGATCAGTTCAGCCTGCTCTTGCGCGCTGGGGGCGGCCGACTGCTTGCCAGTATGCGCCACCGGCACATAGACCGCGTCGCCTGCGTGCCAGGCCAGCGCCACGCCCACGAGGGTGCTGGTGCGGGTGTCGAGCCCAGTGGTCTTCAAGTCGATGCTCATGCGGCCGGCGCGGCGGATCTTGCGCAGCACCGAGTCGAACTCCGCTTCGGTTTGCACCAGCGCGTAGCTGGTCTTGTCGATCTGCTTGGCGGCCTTGTGCTCGAGGTTGAACTCCTTGAGGAAGGTGCGGAAGTTCATCGCCCGGAAGAACACTGCCAGCTCTTCTTCATCGGGCGGCGTGCGGCGCAGATCTTCGTCGGTACACTCGATGGTCGCGTCGGTCTTGATGGTCGCGAGCACCCGAGACAGCCGCGCCTGATCGGCGAAGTCGGCCAGGCTCTGGCCCCGCTTGCCCTTGACCTTGCCCGCTGCGGCGGCCTCGAGCAGCGTGTCCATATCGGGGTACGTCTGCAGATACTTCGCGGCGGTCTTCTCGCCGATGCCGGGCACACCGGGGATGTTGTCGGAGCTGTCGCCCGCGAGCCCCAGGATGTCGATCACGCGCTCCGGCTCGACGCCAAAGCGCTCTTTGACGCCGGCCGCGTCGGTGATCTTCTCTTTGCCGTCCCACATGGTGATCGTCGGCGTGATCAGCTGCATCATGTCTTTGTCGGCCGTGACGATGACGCAGGGCCGACCGCTCTTCGTCCAGCGCGCCGCGAGGGTGCCGATCATGTCGTCGGCTTCGTAGCCCTGCTGAAGCAAGCCCGGGATGCCCAACGCCTTGACCACGTCGCGACACAGCGAAAACTGCGGGCGCAGATCGTCGGGCGGCGACTTTCGATTCGCTTTGTATTCGGGATAGATGTCGTTGCGAAACACCGGCCCGGACGGGTCGAAGGCGACCGCGACGTATCCCGGGTTGCGATCGCGCAGCAAATTGAGCAGCAGCCGCGTGAAGCCGTAGACCGCGTTGGTGGGCGTGCCATCTTTCGCCGTCATCGAGGCCCGCAGGCCGAAGTATGCGCGGTAGATGAAGCCCGAACCGTCGACCAGATACAGGGTATCGGACGCGTCAGCGGGCGGGGTTGTCACAGACATGCAGGGCCTCGGTCTCAAGCAGATGGGCGGACCCTAGATGCCCTCGGCGAAGATGACAAACCCATTGCACGGCCCCGTTGGCTGCCGGCTCACGTCGCGCCCGCCGATGTGGTGGTGAGGCCCGCAGTTGCCGGCGCGCTGGGCGCCAAACATCAATTTGACGGCGCAGTCTGACGATCAGACGAGCGCGTCGAGGCGCTCGAGCACACGGTTGGCGTTCATCTTTTGCTTGTACACGTAGAGTTGGCCCGGCAACTCGTCGCCCAAGACGGCCTCGCTCACCCGCAGCCGCGCGCTGACGGCGAAGACGATCTGATCAGACAGGCCCTGCTGTACCAACTCGACGCGCTGCCAGACCGCCGCGCGGCTCCAGAAGCCCATCACTTCGAGATACACGTTGGCGCCGTTGTCATGCACGAAGACCAGGTCGGGCACGCAGACCCCGACGCCCGGCAGGTTCAAGATGCGGGTGCTGCGTCGAACCCGCCACGCGCAGCTCGGCGTCTTGACCTTGAGTTCTTTGAAGCGCTCGACCAGCTCGGCCACCTCGTCGGGCAAACGGCTGGCCTCGACCGTGCCGCCCGCTTTGCCCTGCATGCTGAACCACAGGCGCCGCTTCTCTTTGCCCCAGAGCAGCTGCGCGCGGACCGCCCATTTCGGACACGCCCGGATGGCGGGCACCAGCAGCGCGAGGCGTTGCCCGTAGCGCGTGCTCGACCGAAACAGGCTGTGCGGGCCGTCGATCTCGATCAGGTAGCCATCGCCGTCGGGCAAGGGCTCGATGCGGTGCAGCAGCTGACGAAACTTCAAGGCGCGGAAGAAGTGGCGATACGCGCCGACGTCGCCCTCGCTGACCCGCACCTGGATGCGGGTCGCGCGCAGCAAGACGGCCTGCTCTTGCGACAGGGCATAGATGTCGAGCAGCGCCTCGGGCTCGATGGGGTCGAACGCGGTCAACGTCTGCGCCTGCTTGAGGTCGGCGAAGAGGCTCGCTTCGATGACCTCGGGCTCGACCCCATGCGCGCTCGCGACCTGGGCGATGATCACGTCGCGATCGAAGTCGCCGTCCCCTGCCCGCGAGACGCTCGCGGCCCCGAACACCTCGGCCCGCAACGCCGGCGGATCGAGGGTCTTCTCTGACGCGAAATCGCAGCGATCCTGCACCAGCTTCTTGAGCCCATCAAAGACCTTGCGATCGGGCGCAGCGATGGGAATGCGGCCCCAGACGGCCTTGAGGTCTTCGCGGCTGTGGCCGACGTGTTGGGCCGCGCCCGCGATGAGCTCGGCGGCCAGGGCCTTGGCGGCGTTGCGGCGCTTGGGCGCGATTTGCCGCAGCACCAGCTCGTCGTCCTTTGTACTGCGCCAGCGCACCAG
>JBNMOZ010000305.1:0-7392 GCA_051276005.1 Bradymonadia bacterium
ACCGCGATCATGGACTGCGCCGCGATCGCCTCTGCCCACGACATCCCGATCATCGCTGATGGCGGCGTAAAGTTGTCGGGCGACCTTGTGAAGGCCATCGCCGCGGGCGCTGAGGTTGTCATGGCGGGCGGCCTGTTCGGCGGCACCACCGAGGCGCCGGGCGAGCTGGTCGAGCGCGACGGCAAGACCTTCAAGGTCTACCGCGGCATGGGCAGCCTGGGCGCCATGCGCAAGGGATCCAGCGATCGCTACTTTCAAGACGGCGCGGCCCCCAAGAAGCTGGTGCCCGAAGGCATCGAAGGGCAGGTGCCGTTCCGCGGGCCGCTCGCCGACGTCATCCATCAGCTGATCGGTGGGCTGCGCGCGGGCATGGGATACACCGGCTCTGCCGACATCACCGCGCTGCGCACCCGGTCGCGATTCATCCGGATCACGTCGGCCGGCCTGCGCGAGAGCCATGTGCACGACGTCGCGATCACCCTCGAGGCGCCCAACTACCGTCGCTGATCGACCCAGATCGCCCACAGAAAGTCACTCTCATGACCTGCGTGCTCATCCTCGACTACGGCAGCCAATTCACCCAGCTCATCGCGCGGCGCGTGCGCGAGCTGTCTATCTACTGCGAGATCGCGCCCTACGACGCTGCCGCTGAGGCCATCAAGCGCACCGCGCCCGCCGCGATCATCCTGAGCGGCGGACCCGCCAGCGTAACCGACGAGGCGTCACCGTACCTCGATCCGGCCGTGCTCGACGCTGGGGTGCCGATCCTGGGCGTCTGCTACGGGCTGCAGGTGCTGATCCATGCGCTGGGCGGCACCGTCGAGCCGGGCACGGCGGGTGAGTATGGCCGCGCCGAAGTTGCCGTGCTGCAGCGCGCTGGCCTCTTTAGTGGCGTACAGGGCGACGCGCCCACCGTCTGGATGTCGCATGGCGATCATGTCGCTGAGCTGGCGCCGGGCTTCACGGTCACCGCGCGCAGCAAGGACGGCCTGATCGCCGCAGTCGCTGACGACGCGCGCCGCATTTGGGGCGTGCAGTTTCACCCCGAGGTCGCCCACACGCCCCAGGGGCCCGCGATGCTCGAGGCGTTCTTGTGCGGCCTCGCGGGCATCAAGGGCGACTGGACGCCGGCCAGCTTTGCGGCCGAGGCGGTGGAGCGCGTGCGGGCCCAGGTGGGCGACGCCAAGGTGATCTGTGGCCTGTCGGGCGGGGTCGACTCGGCCGTCGCCGCGGCGATCCTGCACGAAGCCATCGGCGATCGGCTGACCTGCGTCTTCGTCGACAACGGGCTGCTGCGCAAGGACGAAGCCCAGCAGGTCGTCGAGACGTTTGGGTCGCGCTACGACCTGCGGCACGTGGACGCCTCGGAGCGGTTCCTGACCGCGTTGGAGGGCATCAGCGACCCCGAGACCAAGCGCAAGACCATTGGACGCGTGTTCATCGAGGTCTTCGATGACGTCGCCAAGACCATCCAAGGCGCGACCTTCCTGGCGCAGGGCACGCTGTACCCCGACGTCATCGAGAGCGTCTCGGTGCGCGGGCCGGCGGCGGTGATCAAGAGCCACCACAACGTCGGCGGGCTGCCCGAACACATGGACCTCAAGATCGTCGAGCCGCTGCGGGAGCTGTTCAAGGATGAGGTGCGCGCGGCGGGCGCCCAGTTGGGGCTGCCTGACGAGATCTTGTGGCGTCACCCGTTCCCGGGACCAGGCCTGAGCATTCGCTTGCTGGGCGCAGTGGATCGCGATCGACTCGAGGTGCTGCGGGCGGCTGACGCGATCGTGCGTGAAGAGGTCAAGACGGCCGGCCTGCATCGCAAGATCTGGCAGGTCCTCGCGGTGCTGCTACCCATCAAGACGGTCGGTGTGATGGGCGACAGCCGCACGTATGAGGACGTGCTGGCGATCCGCGCGGTGTCGTCTGTGGATGGCATGACGGCCGACTGGTACCCGATCCCGCACGCGGTGCTGGGGCGCATGTCGACCCGCATCATCAACGAGGTCGCCGGCGTCAATCGCGTGGTCTACGACATCTCAAGCAAGCCGCCGGCCACGATCGAGTGGGAGTAGGGGCTGACTCAGGCTCGTGTCTGGATCTTCGAGATCTGATGCGGCTGGGTTGGCTCTGCTTCTAGAGCCCCGGGGCACTGCGAGTCGGCGGGTTGACTGGCACTGTCGACGATAACCGTCACGAGGGTTCGATACCCGCTCGGGTTCGACTCGATGACCTCGGTCACCCCGGCATCAAAGTGGGCTCACTTGGCGGCTTCGGCCCGGGCCTTCTTGGCGGCCACGAGCCACTTCTTGTAGTCGGTGTCGTCCGTGAGGAACTTGCAGGTCGCCTTCTCGGTGTTGCCCTCAAGCAGATCCTTTGCAACCCAGGCAGCGCAGGTCTTGTCGCCGTCGCCGCAGACGTCCTTGGTCAGCTTGGCGCAGGGGTCACCGCCACAGGCGCTCAGTGAAAGCAGGGCGGCGGCGGCAAGGAATGGCAGGATTCGATTCACGATTGTCTCCAAAGTTTTCAGGTATCGGCGAGGCCGGGCAGTAATGAGAGTTTGGGCCAAAGTCCGAGTTGATGTCGCTGATATGGTGCTGAAATCTATTGTTGGTGCTGATCTACAGTGACCCATGCCGCTGCATACGGCCCGCGAAGAACGCCGCCGCGTGGCGTACAAATTGGCTCCAGACTCCGCGGGGCTTGGCGACACGCCACCCTCATGAACTCAGGTCGCGCACATCTCGAATAAGGCAATGGCGCTCAAGCGAGCGCTTGCAAATCATTGGCAATCTGAGGAGAGAGAATTCATCGCCGCCCACGGACGCGGGCGGCGGACTCAGCGGAGCTGAGCCAAGAGCAAACCGAAGCGAGGTCAAGCCTCGCGGCGGCTCACTTCTTCTTGAGCTGCTCGTCGATCAGAGCCTTGAACTTCGGGAACGGCTGAGCGCCCCGCAGCTTGCGGCCGTTGACGAAGAACGACGGGGTGCCCGTGGCGCCAAGGCTGCGTGCCAGGGCGATGTCGGCCTGGATCTGGGCCTTGTAGGTGCCGCCGTCGAGGTCCTTCTTGAACTTGGCCATGTTGAGGCCGAGCTCCTGGGCGTAGCTCTCGAGGTTGTCACGCTTGATGGCGCGCTGATTCTTGAAGAGCAGGTCGTGATATTCCCAGAACTTGCCCTGCGCGTTGGCGGCCAATGCGGCCTCCGAGGCCAACGGCGCGTCCTTGTGGAAGCTCAGCGGGTTGTGCTTGAAGACGATGCGGACCTTGTCGCCGTAGGTGTCTTCGATCTGCTTGATCGTCGGGTTGACGCGGCCGCAGAAGGGGCATTGGAAGTCAGAGAACTCGACGATGGTGATCTGGGCGTTCTTGTTGCCCTTCATCGCGTCGCCTGCGTTGACCTTGACGTCGTAGACCTTCTTGTCATCTTCGGGCGCCTTGCGGCCACTGCCGGCGGCCGGCTTGGTGGCGCCGTTCTTGGTCAGCTCGGTGTAGACGTTGGCGCGCGTGGTGCCCTTGGCGACGAGCGCCTTGGCCTTGACGAGCTCGCCGTCGATCAGGGTCTTGAAGCTGGCGAACGGCTGGGCGCCGACGAGGCGACGACCGTTGACGAAGAAGTGCGGCGTGCCGCTCGCGCCGATCTGGCGGGCGAGGGTCTGGTCGGCCTTGATCTGAGCCTTGAACTTGCCGCTGTCGAGGTCGGCGCCAAACTTGGCGACGTCGATGCCGAGCTCCTTGGCATAGGCGTTGAGGCTCTCACGCTTGAGCTTCTTCTGGTTCTGGAACAGCTTGTCGTGCATCTCCCAGCCCTTGCCCTGCGCGTTGGCGGCCAAGGCGGCCTCGGCGGCGAGGGGGGCGTCCTTGTGGAAGGGCAGCGGGTTGTGCTTGAAGACGACGCGCACGTCCTTGCCGTAGGTCTTGTTGACCTGGGCGATGGTCGGGTTGACGCGGCTGCAGAAGGGGCATTGGAACTCGCTGAACTCGATGATCGTGATCAGCGCGTCGGCCGGGCCCTTGACCATGTCGTTGGCGCCCACGGGCACCTTGTAGACGGTCTTGTCGTCGGCGCGGGGCTTGCGGGCGTTCTTCTTGCTCTTGCGCGGGGCGGCCTTGGTGAGGCCCTTGGCGGTCAGCGCAGCGTAGACGTCACCGCGAGCGGTGCCGGCCTTGATCAGCGCGTTGGCCTTCTTGATCTCGGCGTCGATGACCTCCTTGAAGGAGGGGTACGGGCGCGCGCCGGTCAGCTGGCGACCGTTGATGAAGAAGTTCGGGGTACCGCGAGCGCCGAACTGAGCGGCGATCTTCTGGTCGGCGGCGATGACCTTGGCGAGGCTCGGGTCGGCGATGTCGGCCTTGAACTTGGCCATGTCGAGGCCGAGCTCTTGCGCGTAGGACTCGAGGTTCTCCGCCTTCAGCTTGCGCTGGTTGGCGAACATCTTGTCGTGCATTTCCCAGAACTTGCCCTGCTTACCGGCGGCGAGGGCCGCGATGCTCGCGCCCGGAGCGTCCTTGTGGAAGCTCAACGGGTTGTGCTTGAAGACCACGCGCACGTCGTCGCCGTACGTCTCGTGGATCTTCTTCATGGTCGGGTTGACCTTGCTGCAGAAGGGGCATTGGAACTCGCTGAACTCAAGGATCGTGACGAGGGGCGCCTTGCCACCCTTGGCGTAGGTCACGTCGCCGACGGGGATCTTGTAGACGGTCTCGGTGTCGGGGCCCTTGGCCTTGCGCGGCGCAGGCTTCTTGAAGTTGCTCTTCACGCGGGTGGCGTAGGCGGCGTTCGCGGCGATCTTGCCGTCTTCGATGGCCTTGATCTCGGAGTCGATGACCTCCTTGAAGCTGTCGAACGGGCGGGCGCCGCTGATCTGCTTGCCGTTGATCAGGAAGTTCGGGGTGCCGCGGGCGCCGACCTTCTTGGCGAGCGCCTGGTCGGCGTCGACCATGGCCTTGGTGCCCTTGTCGTCCATGTCCTTCTCGAACTTCGCGACGTCGAGCTCAAGCGCCTTGGCGTACTTGACGAGATCGTCGCGCTTGAGGGCGCGCTGGTTCTCGAAGAGCTTGTCGTGCATGGGCCAGAACTTGCCCTGCATGCCGGCGGCGAGCGAGGCGTACGCCGCGCCGGGCGCATCCTTATGAAACGGCAGGGGGTTGTGCTTGAAGACAACGCGGACCTTGTCGCCGTAGGTCTCTTTGATCTGCTTGAGCGTCGGGTTGACCCGCGTGCAGAAGGGGCATTGGAAGTCGGAGAACTCGATGATGGTCACCAGCGCGTCAGCGCCGCCGCCCTTGGAGTAGCTCGTGCCGACCGGGATGATCGACGAGTCGCCCTTGGCGATCTTGCCAGGCGCCGGATCGCCCGACTTGGCCTTGTCTTTCTGGGTCGCCGTATCGGCGGCTGCGCCCTTTTTGGCGGCATCGTCCTTAGGTTGGTTGCAGCCAGTCGCCGCCACGAGCCCGAGGGCCATGGCGAAGACGCTGAAGAGAGAGAGCTTGCGCATGTAGTTGCGTCCTGATGCTGTTGTGTCGCCAAGCGATTTTGCGCTGCTCATCAGCGCGCACCGTACATAGGCCGCACCAACAAGAGCGCGCCTGGCAACATCTGAATGAAATCAATGGGTGATCGTGTACCACACACGGCGACCCCAGCTGCAAAGGGGCGGGTTATCCCGCCGTTCAGCGTCTGGGGGGCGGCGCGTCGGGGCCGGTCGGGCGCTCGATCGCGACATGCAGTGTCATGGGAGCGGGGGCGCCGGGCAGGGTGCCGGCGGCCCGTCTTGGGAATTCGATATCGGCTGGGATGATGAGCAGGCCCGCAACGAGCGCTCCGCTGGCAGGGCTGCCGCCACCGGGGCTGCACTCGGGGCCGGGTCGCAAACAGCGGGGACCCGGTCGATCCTCGCGCGTCGGGCTGGGCATGCGCAGCTCAAAGCTGTCGGTGGTGTCGGCGCTCAGCCCGCAGCCTTCGTCGCCGACCGTGCTGCAGAGCCGATCCGACGCCATCTCTGCGTCCTCATCACACGCCTCACCGCAGGCTGGATCGTTCGCGTCGGTCCAGGGGGCGACCCACACGCCTTCCCAGGTCAAGCACGCGTCGGTGGTCGCGCACGCCGTGCCCAGCGACACAGCGGTCGTCGAGCCGAAGGCGATGAAGATGAGAAGGGCGCGCGACACTGAGATCGGTAGACTCCACAGATAAGCTGCAGACCCCTAGCAGTCAGGCGCGGTTGGCGTCAAGCCCGACGTGGCCCTGCATCCCTTGGCTGGCCGGGCTATTGCGCGCTATCCTTCGCGCGAACGAAAGGTCCTAAATGGCTTCGCTGCCCCCATCATTGACGCGCGTGCTGGCGCCCATCGAAACGCTGCTGGCCGACACGGCTGTGCGGCGGGTGCTCATCGATGACCAAGTGCACGCGCAGCAGGGCGAGGTTTGGACGACGGTTGATGTGCCTTTTGACGCGTCGACGCTCGCCGAGGCCCTGGAGGCCTTGGCGCACCTGCTCGGGACACCCGACGCGCTCAGCCTGCGCATGGCGCTGGACGATCAGAGCGTGTTGGTCGGCTGGCGTCCGCCGGTCGTCGAGACGCCCACGTTGATGATCCATCGGCCGGCGTCAGCGGCCGTCGACCTTTCAGATCATCCTGAGGCGACGGCGACGATTCGCCTGGCGCTGGCCCGGGGGCTCAATATCGGCATCGTGGGCCCGGCTGATGGGTCCCGTTTGGTTTGGTTGCGCGCGATCGCCGGGCTGCTCGGCGACGCGCGCTGGGTCGTGATCGATTTACCGACCGACGCGGCACCCGGTGCGCTCGTGCTGCGCTCCGATGGCGCAGGCTCTGCGGCGGGTGAGCGCGACGCGGTGATCAACGCGGCGATGCAGTCGGGCGCCGAACGCGTGCTGCTCGACCTGGCTGAAGGACACGGCGCGTGGTCCGCGATGTTGGGAGCAGCGCGGCGCACCGTGCCGACGATCATCGGCCTGCCTGGTCGCAGCGCTCAGTCGGCGTTGATGGGCCTGATCGCGCAGATGCAGGCATCCCGCGCTGGCGTCGCGGCGCGCAGCCTGGTCGCTGCGGGGCTCGATCTGGTGGTGACCGTCGATGGGGCGCGGCTCGAGAGCGTTGATGCCGTGACGCCGGCGGGCCATGGACCACGGCTGGAGAGCCTCCATCGAGCGCGGGCCGACGGCCGAACCTCGACCGAAGCGGCGGCACATGATCCGTGGCACTTGCGGTGGTATCGCAGCGCGTCTGCGGCGACGCCGCCGACGTCGTTGCCGCCCGAGTCGCTGACCGAAGCGCTGCGCATGGCGCGGGCACACGCGTCGACGCCGCGCATCACCCAGCGGGCTTTGGCGGCCGAGCGAGTCAGCCTGGTCGATTCGGCGCCACCGCCCGGCGAT
>JBNMOZ010000306.1:0-7385 GCA_051276005.1 Bradymonadia bacterium
TGAGAAAGAGACGGCGGCCGCTCGGGCTGCCTGCCTGCGGCGCGTCAGTTGCTCGCGCGGCGCTTGGGGTCGAACCGGCTCAGCCCGTAGACGACCGCGCCATCACTCAAAAAGAACACTCGGCCATCGGCGCCCACGGTAATGGGTGCGTGGATGCCGTTGCCGGGCGTGAAGTGGTTGATCGGGCGCCCTGAGTAGGCGTCCAGGGCGTGCAGCCCGCCCTTGGTGAGACCGACAAGTAAGTCAGTGCCCACCAAAACAGGCTCACCGGGTGCGCCGGACACGCGCCCAAAACGGGTGCGCCACTGCACGAAGCCATCGACGCCGCGCATGCGCAGCAGCTGACCTTCATCAAGCGCCACGATGATGTCTTCGTCGTGCTTGATCAGGTGCACCGCGCCGGTGACCGGCACGTTCCAGATGACCTCACCGGACGCCGGCTTGAGCGCGTAGACGCCAGCCGCGGCCGACGCCGCATATACGGTCTTGTTAATGACGACCGCAGACGCGTCGACATCTTGAAAGCGGTCATGCTCAGGCGCCAGATCGCGCTGCCAGACCAGCGCGCCGTCTTTGGCATCGAGGCTGACGAGGATGCCATCGGAGAAGCCGACATACAGGCGCCCATCAGCGATGACCGGACGCGACTCACCGACCAGCGCGAACTCCGCAGGCGCCTCGCGGCGATACTGCCAGACCCACTCGCCCGTCGCCTCTTTGAGCGCGTAGACCGCGTTCTCACCGTCGACGAAGTAGACGAGGCCGTCCTCAAAGACCGGCCCGCGGGAGATGGCGCCCTGAACGCGGTACGACCAGACCTTGCGGCCGTCGCTGGCACGCAGGGCCAACATGCGCCCATCATCGGTGCCCAGAAACAGCAGGTCGCCACGCAAGTAGGCGTGCCCGCCTCCGCCACCGCCCAGATCGGTGCGCCACAGCTCGGTGCCATTGCTGGCCTTGAGACAAAAGAGCGTGCCGTCCGCGACAACTACAGCGACGCGATCACCGGTGACGTCATGCGCGACGCCGCCAAGTTGGTGTTTGATCTCGCGGAAGACGGTGGGCTCGGAGAGGAGGGTGCGCCAGACCGGCACAACCGGCCCCACTTCGTGAGTGCGGGTTTGACCCATCAGCGGAATGATGCCGCCGGACTTGCCCAGACCGCTGTCGACGCTGGCGCAGCCCACAGCCGCTACACAGCCCACGAGCGCAGCGCAGTGCGTGATTGCAGCACCGCGCCCAGCGAGCGTGAGCCGACGGCGAGCAGGCCGGCGTCGGCTCAAGTCGGGCCGCCGCTCAATGCGGTCAACCGCCGCTCAATCTGCGCCTTCATGCCCCGGTTGGGCAGATCTTCAAGGCTCTTGGCGAAGTCGGTCTGGACCTTGGCGTAGTGCGCCTTGGCCGCGTCGCCCTTGCCCTGCACCTCGAGCAGACGCCCGATTTGCACGTTGGCGATCAGGCCATATGCGTCGCGGCTCAGGCCTTCCATGGCCTTCCACGCATCCGAAGCGCCGGCCAGGTCGCCCTTTTGCTCGAGAGCAACGGCCTTGCCCTGCAACGCGATCGCTTTGGCGAACGGGTCGGTGTCGGGGCGCGCCAAGAACTCGGTGTACAGAGCCTGCGCTTCGTCAGCCTTGCCCTGGTCGAAGTTGACGCCGGCCATGCCGAGCGTCGCCAACGCCGAGATACGACGATCCTTGTACTGCGTACGGGCCGTCTCGAATGCGCCGGCCGCCTTGGCGATGCCGGCCTTACGCTTCTCCGCATCATCTGCGGTGCGCGAGGCCTCGACGTAGGGGTCGGCGCCAACCTGGAAGGCAGCGGCGGCCTCTTCGGCGGCAGCGTTCTTGCTGCGCTGGGTGAACATATAAATGCCCACGCCAACCACAACGACCGCTGCGATGCCGATGAGCATCGTCTTCTTTTCGATGAGCCAGCCGAAGGCGCTTGCCGTCTTCCGCGTGAACCCATCGTCCGCCATGTCCTCGAGCTGGGCACGGATGTCCGGCGGCTCGTTGAGGCCATCGTCGTCGACTCCCGATGCGACGAGCGCGCCGTCAGCGGCTGACCCTTCGGCCCCCGCTGCGAACTCGCCCTCGAGCTCGCCGTCGGCGTCTTGCTTGGGAATTCGCTTCTTGATGCGCTTGACCACCGCGCTGCTCCTCGGGATCTGAGCCGCCAGGGGCGGGCTTTCGCTGACTACGCACACCGCAGAACCTGCGAATGAGCCGCGGGACGCTATCATCGGGTCCGGCACCTGTCAACGCGCGCTGTACGCTCGATCTTTCGAGGCCAATCGGCGCCGCCGTCCGTGTCCAGCGCATGCAGCACGCAAGGGTTGGATTCTGACGGGGCGACCCTCTAGTTTGGCGGCATGCGCAGCTCTCTCGCCCTGGTGGCTCTCAGCCTTGGCCTCGCGCCGAATCCCGCCCAGGCTCTCGACCCCTTCCTCGATGTGGGCGCGACGGTCGAATACGTCTGTTTCGCCGACGCCCGCCGCTACCACGGCGCGGCAGTGGGCGTCGACGCGCTCTACGCCTTCAATGACTATCTGGCGGTCCGCGCCCGCTACGCCCACGGCGAGCATCGCGGCAAGGCCGTCTTGCGGGTCGACCGCATGGCCCTCGCCGGCCGCCTGCAGCTCGACATCGCGCATCTCGTGCCGTGGGTCGAATTTGCCGCCACCGGCTACATCACCTCTGGCGACCTGGGACCCGCGGACGGCCTGATTGGTGTCGCCGCCGGCGTTGGATTCGACTGGCTCCTCGAGGGCGGACTGTCGGTCGGTCTGGGCGCCCATCGACACGCGCTCACCGACGGCGAAGACGGTGCCAGCTACACCGACATCGGCATACGCTTGGGCTATCGGATCGTCTTCGGCGATCCTTTTGCGCCGTAGCGCCGTAGCAGCGGCAGCTGGCCCGGGCTGATATACTCCGCGATCAGTGCACATTTCGAGCCCTCTTGAGCGCCTCGCAACGCCTCGCAGCGACGCCGCGCAGGGCCGAGCGGCGGCATGGTCTTGCGCGCTCGTCGATTGAGGAAGACACACTGCCCGTGCATCGTCAGCGGCGCTGGCGCATCCTGCTCCCCGAACTGTTACCGAGGACTCCAATGGCCGACACCACGGCGCCTACCCGATCGTCCATGCCCACCGAGCTGCCGGCGCTGGCCGTCAAGAACGCCGTCGTATTTCCGATCCCGTCCCTGCCCGTCCCGCTGACCATTGGGCGCGCGCGCACCCTCAAGGCCGTCGCGAAGGCAGCCGAAGAGCGCGGCATCATCTTCATGGTCTCGCAGCGCAGCCCCGACGACGAGACGCCTGAGGCCGAAGATCTCTACGAGGTGGGCGCGTACGCACGCATTTTGCGGATGTCTCATAACGCCGACGGCAGCGCCGAGCTGATCATCGACGGCCTGGGGCGCGGTCGCATCGAACGCTTCGTGCACACCGACCCGTACTTGCGGGTCGAGGCGTCTGCCCTGGTCGAGACCAGCGTGGACGACGCCGAGACTGAAGCTCTCAGCCGAATGGCGCGCAAATACGCCGATCAGGTGGTCGACCTCACGCCGCGAATTCCCGACGAGGCCAAGACCTTCCTCAAAGGCATCACGTCGTCGGCGCAACTCACCGACCTGATCGCGTCTCAGATCAACCTGAGCGTGCCCGAGCGGCAGTCGTTGCTCGAAGAGCTCGACGTCAAGCAGCGCCTGACGCGCATCGTCGAGCTGCTCGCGCGCGAGGTGCAAGTCCTCGAGATCACCGGCCAGATTCGCAATGACGTGCGCCACACCCTCGATCAGCACCAGCGCGAAGCCTACCTGCGCGAGCAGATGCGCGCGATCCGACGCGAGCTCGGCGAGGGCGACGAGGAAGACGAGGATCTGAGCGAGCGCATCGACGCGGCCAAGATGCCGACCGCCGCGGCGCAGGCCGCGCGGCGTGCGCTCAAGCGGATGAGCCGCATGAACCCCCAGAGCGCCGAGTACAACGTCGCGCGCAGCTACATCGACTGGCTGCTCGACGTACCGTGGGACACGGTCTCGACCGACACCCTCGACCTGCCCGAGGCAAAAACCCTGCTTGAGCGCGACCATTACGGCCTGTCCAAGGTCAAGCGCCGCATCCTTGAGTACTTGGCCGTTCGCAAGCTTAAAGACGACATGAAGGGGCCGATCCTGTGCCTCGTCGGGCCGCCTGGCGTGGGCAAGACCTCGCTGGGCAAGAGCATCGCCGAGGCGATGGGTCGTGAGTTCGTGCGGATCAGCCTGGGTGGCGTGCGCGATGAAGCGGAGATCCGCGGTCATCGCCGCACCTACATCGGCGCGCTGCCGGGCCGCTTCATCAAGGCGCTCAAGAAGGCGACGACGATGAACCCGGTCATCGTGCTCGACGAGATCGACAAGTTGGGCAACGACTTTCGCGGCGATCCCAGCTCGGCGCTGCTCGAGGTGCTCGATCCGGCGCAGAACGCGGCGTTCGCAGATCACTACCTCGAGGTGCCCGTCGATCTGTCTCGCGTCCTCTTCATCACCACGGCGAACCAGCTCGGCCCGGTGCCGCCGGCGCTGCGTGATCGCATGGAGGTCATCGAGATCCCGGGCTATATCGAGGAAGAGAAGTACGAGATCGCGCGCCGGCATTTGCTGCCCCGCCAACTGCACGAGCACGGGCTCAACGCCGAGCAAGTCACGCTCGACGAGCCGGCGCTGCGACGCGTCATTGGCTGGTACACCCGCGAGGCCGGGGTTCGAAACCTCGATCGCCAAATCGCCGGCGTGTTGCGCTCGGTCGCTGTTGACGTGGCGATGGGCGACGCCGAGTTGCCAATCCATGTCGATCCGGCCCGGGTCCGCCAGGCGCTTGGACCGCAGCGGGTCTTCCGCGAGTCGAGCGAAGATCTCGCCATACCGGGCGTCGCGATTGGCCTCGCCTGGACCCCCGTTGGCGGCGAGATTCTCTTCATCGAAGCCACGACTATGCGCGGCAAGGGTCAACTCAAGCTGACCGGCCAACTCGGCGAAGTCATGAAGGAGTCGGCGCATACAGCGCTGTCGTACATCCGCTCGCGTGCCGAGGCGCTGGGCATCGATGAAGAGCAGTTCAGCGAGCGAACGGTCCACCTGCACCTGCCATCGGGCGCCATCCCCAAGGACGGCCCGAGCGCCGGCGTGACCATCGTCGTCGCGCTGGTCTCGCTGCTCACCGGCACGTGCATGCGTCAGGGCATCGCGATGACGGGCGAGATCACCTTGCGGGGGGTCGTGCTGCCGGTCGGGGGCATCAAGGAGAAGGTGCTCGCCGCGGCCCGAGCCGGAATGAACGTCATCATCCTCCCGCGCCGCAACGGTGGCGATCTCGAAGAGATCCCGGAGCATCTGCGCGCCGAGATGACCTTCCACCTGGTCGACCGTATTGAAGAAGCTGTCGATCTGGCGTTGGGTATTTCGATGCCGCGGATGGCGTCGTGAGCACGTGAGTTGGTGGCCCGCGGCTGACGAGGCCGGGGCAAGGCAAGCGAGCTCGCAGCGCAAGAGGCCGATAGACCGGCGCCCGCCTACCCTGCCCACTTCACCCGAGACTCAGCTCACCCGAAGCTTATTTTGGCCGAGACCTCGGTCGACCGTGGCTCAGCTTAAGCGAGGGTGACGGCCGCGATCGAGGCATCGGGCGCGACCGCTGCGACCACCGCGATGGCGGCGGCATGGTGCTCGGGCGCGCAGTAGACGCGTTGGCGCGGGGTGGTCTGGGCATAGCGCGCATACACCTGCGCATACCGATCGAGGGGTACCGCCTGATCGAGCGACCGGTGCACCATGTAGATGGGCTTCTCGGCGCGCATCCGAACAGAGTATTTGCTCAAGATACGGTGATCTTCACTGACGAAGTGCGCGATGCCCGCGGCGCTGAGGGCCTCGCAGACCGCGACGATGACCGGCTGGTCACCGTCTACCTCGATGACCCGCCGAAAGCCCGCCCGCCGCGCGATGCGCTTCGCCCAGGGGCTCTTCGAGCTGCGCAAGGCCGTCCATAACGTGATGTCGTCGACGTCGAGGTACTCTTCAGGATCGGCCGGCAGCTTGAACTCGCCTTCGCCAAAGTAGCGCACCAACATCGTCTCGAAGCCCACCGAGACGTGGTGGTGATAGACGCTGATGAACATGTGATAGCGGCCGAGCAGGAAGTCCTCGAAGGCGAAGACAGCCCGATGGTGCAACGCCATGTACGCGCGCCCATCGACGATGTGATGGGTCAGGTTGTCGAGCAGCCAGGCCTGATCGAACCGCCCATAGGTGACGCCGGCGAAGTAGGCGTCACGCTGCAGATAGTCCATGCGATCTGCGTCGAGTTCGCCGCTGACCATCTGGCTGAGGACGGGCCAGTAGTCGATCCCATCGACAACGAACCCGGGCGCCATCTCGGGAAAGCGTCCGCACATCAGGTGGGCGATCGCCTCGGGGCGAATGCCGCGCACGCTGAAGTGCGTCTCGATCACAGCCCGCAGGGGCGAGTCGAGCAGCAGCTTGAGCGTGTAGTCCTCGTGCGTGGCACGCAGGGCATTCTCTTCGGCGGTAAAGCAGGGCAGCGCCAGGGCGGCTCGGATCGGCATCGCGGCTTCACCCGCATGCGAGACCGGCGGATGCCCGACGTCGTGCAGCAGGAGAGCGAGACGCACGATCTGGCGAAACCGCAGCCGGACCTGGGACGGCAACGCGCACGTCGGCGGACAGATCGCGTCGAACAGCCGGCCTGCCATCTCCATCGCGCCCAGCGCGTGGGCAAACCGGGTGTGGGTTGCGCCCGGGAAGGCCTGTTCAGCGAACCCAAGCTGCTTGATGTGGCGCAGACGCTGAACCGCCCGACTCTCCACCACGGCCCGCTCGGAAGGAGAGACGGCGATCGAGCCGTGGATCGGGTCGCGGATAACGTTCATTCAGGCGCTCAGCGTTGCTGGAGGTGACGCCGTCGCCGCGGCCGTAGCGACGCCCTCGACGGGCTCGCCGAAGAGCGTGTGGCTGGTGCTGCCCACGATGCGCACCGAGATGGTGTCGCCAGCCCCGTAGTTGCCCTGGGGCAGAATGGTCGTGCGAAAGCAGCTGCTGCGGCCAATCATCTGCTCGGGGTTGCGGCGACCCGGCCCCTTGACGAGCACCTCGACGACCGTCCCGACCTTGTCGTTGTTACGCACCTTGCAGATGGCCTCTTGCATGTTGATCAGGCGCTGCAGTCGCGACTTTTTGAGGGCCAGCGGGATGTTATCGGGGCGCTTGCGGGCCGCGAAGGTGCCGTCGCGCTCGGAGTAGTGAAACATGAAGGCGGCGTCGAACTGCACGGTCTCCATGAGGTCGAGCGTCGCCTGGAAGTCCTCTTCGGTCTCGCCCGG
>JBNMOZ010000307.1:0-7384 GCA_051276005.1 Bradymonadia bacterium
CTTGACCCGCTCGCCATCGCCTTCAAGGGCGACGAACGTCGAAGTACCGGTCCCGTTGATATCGATGACGGTCTGACGAAAATACCATTCTCCGTCGAAGACCGCTTTGCGCACCTTGTTAGGCTGCGTGCGATCAATGTCCTCCACCGGGTCCGTGCACCCCCCGGCAAACAGGGCAAAGACCCCACATGCGAGCGTGGAGAGCAGGACTGGCCTACGTGCATCCATGAATCTTCCCTTCGGCGCCTCGCCTGAGGCGAGCGTGAAACTGATAGGTCATCGCGTCAGACCAGTAGATTCGTCGTGTAGACGAGCCGTCCTATCGACCGCGCACGTTATGTTGCGCGGCCGGTGACTTCAAGGACGCATCTAACTGGACCTCACGCTGTCCGAGTCCTTCTCGGGACAACGCGTCGGCGATTCGCCGCCGTGACCTCGTACGCTCCGGCGTGAGGTCAGTGTTAAAAGGCCCTCGACGAGCGTGTATACGCGGTCGGGCACTTGTCGTTACGGGCGATGCGATAGATCATGCCGCGCTCAGACGACTCGCGAGCCGATGGCGGCGGCGAAGACCCAGGAGACGAGACGCATGAAACGCACGGCCATCGCGCTGCTATTGGGGATGTTGGGGTGGATGGGGGTGCCGGCCTCGGGGCACGCGCATCCCATGGAGGGCTCAGGCCTCAACATCCTCGATCCCACGGTGCCATCGCGCATGGACATCGGCGTGATGCGCCGAGGCCGCGACGCGTACATGGTCGGCTTCCGCATCAACATCTATAAGTTCCTCGAGTCGATCAACGCCCTGGAGAAGCACCCCGACCTCGAGACGTTGACGCCTCAAAGCGAGTCGTGGGAACCGGTCCTCGGCCTGACCCGAAAGTACGTCGAGGGTCTGGTGGGCGTGCAGGTCGACGGCGAGCCCATCGCGGCCAAGGCGGTGCGCTTCCCCGACCTCCTCAAACGCGGCGGCATCGACAAAGAGGCCGGCGACTTCGTCGAGGTGGCCTTCTTGGTGCCGCCGGACGCCCAGTCGGTCACGCTCTCGGTCAATCCCCTCGTCGAGACGGCCCGGGTGGGGGTGATGGATCGCGCCAACCCGCGCAAGGTCGAGATCAAGAAGGGTGAGGCGCGCGTGATCGCCCTGCGCGGCGCGACGGTCCCCGAGGCGGCCAAGGCCGTGCCGGCGCAGCAGAAGGAGGCGTTCGCACCGTCCAGGCAGCCCGCGAATGTGCTCTGGCGGTACTTGGTCGAAGGGGTCAGGCACATCATCCCCAAGGGCCTCGACCACATCCTCTTCGTGCTCGGCCTCTTCTTGTTGTCGACTCGTCTGCGGCCGCTGCTGCTTCAGGTCTCGGTGTTTACGCTCGCGCATACGATCAGCTTGGGGCTGGCGACGACGGGCTACATCTCGGTGCCCAGCAGCATCGTCGAGCCGCTCATCGCCTTCTCCATCGCCTGGGTCGCCATTGAGAACCTGATCCACGATCGGCTCAACGTCTTTCGGCTTCTGGTCGTCTTCGCCTTCGGGCTGCTGCACGGGCTCGGGTTCGCGAGCGTCTTCGCCGATCTAGATCTGCCGACTGGCCAGTTCCTGCTCACGCTGATCGGCTTCAATGTGGGGGTCGAAGTTGGGCAACTCGCGGTCATCGCCGCGGCCTTCGGGCTGCTCTTCTGGGCGCGTAAAAGATCGTTCTACCGCCCCTGGATCGTGCGGCCTGCGTCGATCGGCATCGCGGTGGTGGGGATCTACTGGGGCGTCGAGCGACTCATCGGTTGAGCGTCTCTCGTCATCTGCGCTGTCCGCTTCGCGGACCCCCTCGCCAGCTTGCGTGCGTATTGCAGCGCCGCGGCGCGCGGCTCGAAGTTGAACACCGTGAGGATCGAACGGCACATGAGAAGATCTCCAAATCGGTCGGGTCTCGCTCTGCGAGCATATGCGCTACGGTGCCGCTGATGACTTGGTTGTTCGAAGACGAGATGCGACAGGGCCTGCGCCGATTGGCGTTCGGGCTGCAAGTGCGCATCGTTTTGGTTGCGGTGGGCATGCCGCTTTGGGTGTGGGCGGTCCAGGCGCGCCACCCGACGCAGGCTTGGGCAGAGGGCGCGTTCTGGCTGGTCTGCCCGCTCACTGATCTGATCATGGCCTGGGGCGCCAGCCGATTGGGCGCCCGCGCGGGCAGCATCGCGTTGCTGGCCGCGGGCATGATCAACCTGTACGCCGCCGTGATTGGCTTCTCGGGATCCGAGCTCGGCAGGGGCCAGATCCCGTTCGCGATGAGCTTGGCCGAGGTGGTCGCGTTCATTGGCACCTTCTCAGCGCTCGCCTACGTGCGGGGGCCGGTCGAGGACGCCAAGCGCGCCGCCCTTGCGCGGCGAATTTACCGAGCGATGGCGGTGCTCGTGGTCAGCATCTCGTGCGTTCTCATCGTGCGGTCGGTCATGTGGCAGGGCCTGTTCGAGGGGCTCGCGGCGCTGATCGTGGCGGGCGCAGTGGTGGCGTTGGTCATCATGGGGCTGCTCGAGGTCGTCGGCGTCTTGCGCGCCGCCGAGATGGCTGAAGGCCAAAGAGAGCACGACCGTAAAGATGATCGCCCGGCGTCGCCCGTCGACCGGCCGCGCGACGACCGGCCGCGCGACGACCGGCCGCGCGACAGTCGCGATCGTCGCGCGTCTAAGCCCCGACGCGCGGTGGGCGGCTATCATGCGGATCGCTTCGGCCCGCCCACGACGCCGCCCGACGACCGGTTGGGGGACGAGCAATTCGCGGATGAGCGACCGGCGAGCGCGCGATCGGCGGGCGACCTCGAGGATGACCCAGAGCGTCGGCGTCGCCCGCAGATCTTTGACGACGAGGATGCCCCATGAGTGACCTGCATGAGTGATGTCGGGGCGGTCGCCCTGATGGATCGCATTCTCGAGCGCGCCGCCCATGAAGGCGCCAGCGACGTCCACATCGAACCGGGCCCCGAGTCGGTCCGGGTGCGCTACCGCATTGACGGCATGCTGTCAGAGCGGCCCGCGATCCCCAGCAGCTTGCGCAGCGCCACTGTCAGCCGGCTCAAGGTGCTCGCCCGCCTCGACATCTCCGAGCGGCGGCTGCCCCAGGACGGCGCGTTTCGCGCGAAGCTCGACCAAAAAGACGTCGACGTTCGCCTGTCGACCTTCCCGACCGAGTATGGCGAGAAGGTCGTCATGCGCCTGCTCTTTCAGGACTCGACGCGGCTGACGTTTGAGCATATGGGGTTCAGCCCGCAGCTCTCGGCGCGGCTGCGGCAGCTGTCGACGCTCGCCCACGGCATGGTGCTGGTCACCGGCCCGACCGGCAGCGGCAAGACCACGACGCTGTACGCGATGCTGCAGCAGATGGACGCGCGGGCGAAGAACATCCAGACCCTCGAAGATCCGATCGAGTACCGCTTCACCGACATCAACCAGGGTCAGGCGCACCCCAAGATCGGGTTCACCTTCGCGCGGGGCCTGCGGGCGATCTTGCGCCAGGATCCCGACGTGATCCTGGTGGGCGAGATGCGCGACGCCGAGACGGCCGAGATCGCGTTCAAGGCCGCGCTGACCGGTCACCTGGTGCTCTCGACGCTGCACACGGCCAGCGCTATCGAGAGCTTCACGCGGCTGCACGACATCGGGTTGGAGCGGTACGTGGTTGCGTCGGCGCTGCGCGCGATGCTCGGTCAGCGGCTGGTGCGACGCTTGTGCGCCCACTGCAAACGGCGGGTCGCCATCGACATGCCCACCCGCGAGTTGATGGGCCCCGCACATCACGATTTGCAGTTCACGTTCGTGCCCGTCGGCTGCGCGGAGTGCAACCGGACCGGGTATCGCGGGCGCGTCGGTTTGTATGAGCTCATCGAGGTCGACGACGCTCTGGCCGACCTGGTCAAGGCCGAGGGCACCACGCGGACGGCGTTGCGCGAATACATGGAAAAGCAGGGGATGTACGGCCTGCGAGCGGCCGGCTTTGAGCGCGTTCGCACCGGCCACACCGCGGTGTCCGAAGTGGTGCGGGTCACGTAGCTGGGTCTCGTCGTCGGGGTGGCGCCCCCCCTAGAACTTATGCGCCACCGTCGACGTACGGCCCGCGCGCACCGTAACCCGCTTCGTATATGGGCTCCCATCGGGGCCGATCAGCCGAATTGTATGGAGCCCAGGTTTGATCGCGTGGCGCCGAATCGGCGTCGTCTTGGCCAGCCGTTTGCCGTCAATCTCTACCTTGGCCCAGGGCAGCGCGCTGATCGTCAGGTAGCCATTGCGCGGGCGCTGGCGACGCTTGACGACCTTGGGCGCGGCGGTCCGGGGCGCGGCGGTGGACGGCGCGGCCGTATCGACTTGCTGTCGCGCGACAGTGGGCGGGCTGGCGTCAGGTGCTTGAGGGTCGCGCACGTCTGCGTCTCGGGCCGGCGCGCCGATCTTGGCGACGATTGGGCGATTGCCGATCTGGGTCACGCTGGGCTGCGCGTCGTCGCTGCTGGGCAACGCGACTGGTTGCGCGCTGGGCCCCATCAGGGTCGGCCGGTCGGGCTCCAACACGAAGAACAACAGCAACCCCGCTGCCGCGCTGAGCACCAGGGTGATCAAAAGCGGCCAAGCGCTGCGTCGAGGCGCCGGGCGCTCCGCCGTCGAGGTCATCGCCGGGACGTCGGCCTCAGTCAGCCGAGGGGCAACGGGCAGCTTGGGCTGGGTCAACGCGCGATGCATTGAGGCGGGCGGGCCCTCATGACCGTCCGCCTGCCGGAGCGCTTCGACCACCGTGTGCAGCGGCTGGCTCTCGCGCGCGCTTTGCCGGGCTTGTCCCTCAACTTCGGCGACGATCAAAGGCACGGCGACCGTGTCGCGATGATCGCCTGCCACCTGAACGGTGTCTTGATTTGCGCGCCGGGCGTCGTGCTCGACGATGGAGTGCATCGCCTGCGTTTCGGCTTGATGCGGATCGCGCAGCGCGTCGATGGGCAACCAGTCGATGTTGGCGCTGATGCTGCCCGCGAGGCTCGCCGACATCTGCGTCAGCCGATCGATGTCGGCGTCAGCCAGCACCAAAGACTTGGCGACGGACGGCTCGCTGCGCTCCATGCTGAAGAAGTCTTCGTCGTCGTCAGAAGGATCCTGCTGGTCGACGCGATCAGACGCCGGGCGTGAGGCGTCGAGCAAGGCCGCCAACTCGTGCGGGCCGTAGTCGGCGTCGATGTCCCAGAGCGCCAACTGCAGCACCCGCGCCATGTCGCCGGCCGACTCGAATCGCCCCGCGGGATCTTTGCGCAACGCCCGCATGACGATGGCGTCGACGCGCTCGGGCAGGTCGGGCACCCAGGCGCGGGGCGGGGCAGGGGTCTTGCGCAGAATCTGGTCGTAGATCTGGTACTCGTTGCGCCCCGTAAACGGCAGGCGCCCGGTCAGCAGCTTGTACAGCGTCATGCCCAGGCTGAACACGTCAGCGCGGCCATCGAGCGGCTCGGCTTGGGCCTGCTCGGGGCTCATGTACTGCAGCTTGCCCTTGATGACGCCGCTCTTGGTCTTGGTGCTGTTGTTCTCGGCCTTGGCGACGCCGAAGTCGATCAGCTTCACCGCGCCCTCGTACGAAACGAGGATGTTATGCGGGCTCACGTCGCGATGGACGACCGTCAGCGCGCGGCCGTCCGGGTCTTTGAGCGTATGGGCGGCGTGCAGGCCGGCGGCGACGCCCTGCGTGATGTAGAGCGCGGCGGCCACCGGGAGCGTATGGCCGGCCTCGCGCAATCGGCGCAGCACCGAAGACAGGTCGGGGCCCTCGACGTACTCCATCGCGATGAAGTGCTGCCCGTCGACCTCGCCGAAGTCGAGCACCTGGGCGACGTTGGGGTGGCGGATGGCGGCGGCGATGTTCGCCTCGTCGCCCAGCATCGTCACGAAGCGTTGGTTGGCCTGATAGTGGGGGAGCAGCCGCTTGATGGCGACGCGCTTGCGAAATAGGCCAAGGCCGGTCACTTCGCCCAGATACACCTCGGCCATGCCGCCCTGTCCGAGCAGGCGGATGAGCCGATAGCGACCAAAGTTTTTGCCGTCTTTGCGCTCCATGCTCCCATTCCAGCCGGCGCGCGGTCAACCTAGCACAGCCCGATGGGGCCGGCACCGGGCACGCAGGCCCGGCGGTCGATTCGAACGTGTCTCTCGACACTCAGCGCGGTTACCGTCGTCGGCATGACCCGTTGCCGCAGCGCCTGTCGTCAGGGCAGGGTTCGCCCCGGTCGCCGCAGACACATTGCCCGGCCTCGCAATGATCAACCCGGTCGCTGTCGCATCTCACACCGCAGCTGCCGCAGTTGTCATTGTCGGTCTCCAGGTCGAAGCCTTCGTCGATCTGGTCATCGCAGTCTTCATCCACATTGCCGCCATCGCAGACCTCGACGGGCGCCTCACCGCAGGCGCCACAGGCGTTGAGTTGCAGGCCCTCGTCGGCGTCGCCGTCGCAGTCGTCGTCGTCGCCGTTGCAGATCTCTTCGGGCAGGGCCGTGCAGTCGCCACAGGCGTTGATTTCGAGGCCCTCGTCGGTGTCGCCGTCGCAGTCGTCGTCTTCGCCGTTGCAGGTCTCGGCCGGCACGTCACCGCATTCGCCACACGCGTTGAGGAGGCCCTCGTCGGTCTGGCCATCGCAGTCGTCATCGAGCCCGTTACAGGTCTCGGCCGGCACGTCACCGCATTCACCGCAGGCGTTGAGGACGTCCTCGTCGGTTTGGCCATCGCAGTCGTCATCGAGGCCGTTGCAGACGTCTTCGGGCACCGCGCCGCATGCATCGCAGGCGTTGAGGACGCCTTCGTCAGTGTCGCCGTCGCAGTCATCGTCGCGGGTGTTGCACGCCTCAGCGTTCGGATTGCCCGCGACCGCGTTGCAGCGCGTGCCATCCTGGGCGGCGTTGCAAATCCGAACGCCTGCGCGCTGGCACTCACCTTGGCCGCGGGTGCAGTCGTCGCCCACGTCGAAGTCTTCGTCGGTCGCACCGTCGCAGTCGTCGTTGATCGCGTTGCAGCGTTCGCGCTCCGGCAGAATCTCGCCTTCGCAGGTGTCCGAGAAGCCCGCGGCCCCTTCACACCGGCTCAAGCCCCCGCGGCAAATGCCGCGGCCCTCGGTGTTTCGACGACCGGAGTAGCAGGCCTGCGGCTCAATGTTCTCGTCGATCGCGGCGTCGCAATCGTCGTCGAGGCCGTTGCAGTCGTCATCCCGCGGTGTCGTCTCGCCCGCACAGATGCCCCAGGCCTCGACCCCAGATCCGCGCTCGGCGCGGCACTCTTCGATGCCCTGTACGCACAGGCCAACGTCGATCCCGACTGGATCTCCGGTGTAGCAGTCACGCTCGATCGCTTCGTCCCAGTCGCCGTCACAGTCCTGATCGAT
>JBNMOZ010000308.1:0-7359 GCA_051276005.1 Bradymonadia bacterium
GGACGCGCACCTGTACCACGCCATCACAGACTGCGGCGCGGGCGGCTTCTCGTCGGCCGTCGGTGAGATGGCGCAGACGCTGGGCGCGCGCATCGACCTCGCCGCCGCGCCGTTGAAGTACCCCGGCTTGCGGCCCTGGGAGATCTGGTTGTCCGAGGCACAGGAGCGCATGGTCATGGCGGTGCCGGCGGCCAAAGTCGACGCGTTGGCGGCCCTGTGCCTGCGCCACGCGGTCGCCTGGGCTGACCTGGGATACTTCACGGGCGACGGGCGGATCGATGTGCGGCACGGCGACGTGCAAGTGGTCGATCTAGATGTTGAGTTCTTGCATGACGGGATCCCGCAGCGGGTCTTGAATGCGGTCTGGCGCTCGCCGCCACAGGTGCCCTTGGCGCTGCCTGAGACCCCGCCCCAGGCGATCGTGGCGGACCTGCTGACGCTGCTGGCCAGCCCCGATATTCGCAGCAAGGAAGACATCGTCCGCCAGTTCGATCACGAGGTTCAGGGCGGGACGGTGGGCAAGCCGTTCGCGGGTCCCAGCCAGGTGGGGCCCAGCGACGCTGCCGTGCTGCGCCCGTTCGAGGTGTCAGGCGCGTCGCATCGGCGGGGCGTGGCGCTGTCGGTGGGCATCAACCCGGGGTTGGGCGTGGTCGATCCCTACGCGATGGCCTGGGCGGTCATCGATGAGGCCATCCGCAACGCCGTGGCCGTCGGGGCCGATCCCGCCCAGGTCGCGATCCTCGACAACTTCTCCTGGGGCGATCCCGGCCGACCCGAGACGCTGGGCGCGCTGGTGCGTGCCACCCAGGGCTGCCACGACGCGGCGCTGGCCTACAAGGCACCCTTCATCAGTGGCAAAGACAGCCTCAATAACGAGTACGTCGGCGCGGACGGTGAGCGGCATGCGATCCCGCCCACCTTGCTGGTGAGCGCGCTGGCGATCGTGCCCGATATCGACCGCTCGGTGAGCATGGATCTCAAGGCCGATGGCGACGTGATCTACGTGGTCGGCGGGGCGCGCGATGAGCTCGGCAGGTCGGCCTGGGCGCGCATCAAGGGCCACGCGGGCGGGGTGGTGCCTCAACCGGTGTACACCGCACCCGCGTTGTATCGCGCGTTGCACACCGCCATGCGCGCCGGATGGGTCACGGCATGCCACGACGTCAGCGAGGGCGGCCTGGCGGTCTGCCTGGCCGAGATGGCGCTGGCCGGGGAGCGCGGCCTGACCGTATCGCTGGCCGCTGCGCCGGGTGAGCCGTCGTTGTCGACCATCGCGCGGGCCTTTGGTGAGACGGCGGGCCGGCTGGTCGCGACGGTAAAGGCGTCGGATGCTCAGGCGTTCGAGGCTGCCCTCGACGCTCACGCCTGGGCGCGCATCGGCACCGTGGGTGGTGATGACATGATCTTCGACGGCGCGTCGGTGGGCCTGACGGCATTGACGGCGGCCTTTCGCGGGCACCTGCGGGTGGACGGTTGATCGGCGCCCAGCGCGAATTTCGGCGCCTTCGCCGACAGGCGTTCGCGGTCTCAGTCGGCGAAAGCGCATCAAACAGGGTCACTTCACGGCCTCAACGCGGCTTGGGGTAGAGCACCACGCGGTGCGAACGGGGAACGCCGCTCATCGGACCCGCGCGGCGTGATAGATATCCACCCTCATCGACCGTGGAGACCCACTCATGTTCCTGAGCCGAGGTGCGCTGTGCCTGCTGATCCTGTCGCTGGGCGTCGTCGCCTGTGACGACGCGTCCTCTGGATCATCCATTGAGACCGACGCCGTGGCCGGCGACGCGACGCTGCTGACGGACGCGACGGTCGTCGACGCCGAGCCGCCCTTCATTCGCCCGCCGGGGCCGAGCAATGATGGCCCCAACAGCGGCATCTATGCCTTCGCGAACGCCTGCGTGACGATCGATGGCGCGGCCTTTGGTCAGCGAGACATCGGGTTCATCGGGGCCAACGGCGAGACGTTCCGCTTTGACGCCGATGAGGCCGGCGCCGCTCGCTTTCGCATGCAGCCCAGCGGCTTGGGTACGTTCTTGCTCTATGACGTCGAGGCCCGCTACCTCGCGGCCAGCGACGAAGGCCTCTTGCGGCCCGCCGAGCTCGAGTCTGACGTACTGCGCGTCGAAGATGGCTACATCTCGCCCGCCGAGTGGGCGCTTGAGGTGTCGAGCCAGGACGCCACGCGCTTCGCGCTGCGCAACCGCGCCACCGACATGCTCCTGAGCGTGGATGGGCTCGCAGCCGACGCCGCGAACGCCGCCATCGTCACGCTGTACCCCAGCGATGGCTGCGCTGAGTTTCCCGAGATGAGCCTCGACGCCGCGGGCACGCCCGAGCGCACCACCTGGGAAGACGGCGACGTGTACGGCATCGTCGAGAGCCACGCCCACCTGCTGACCAACTTCGGCTTCGGCGGCGGCGGCATCTTCCACGGCGCGCCGTTTCACCCGCTGGGCGTCGAGCACGCGCTGTCGAGCTGCGAGCAGTTTCACGAGGCAGACGGGCGGCGCGACATCATCGGCTTCGCCATCGGCGGCGACACCGACGCGGCCGGCACGATTCAGGCGCTGATCGGCGGGCGTACGCCCGAGTTTGCGCATAACGCCGACGGCTATCCCACGTTCACCGACTGGCCGAACTCGTGGAAGCAGCGCACCCACCAGATGATGTACCACCGCTGGCTCGAGCGGGCCTGGCGCGGCGGCTTGCGGCTGTTCGTGCAGCACGCGACGGGCAACTCTGTGCTGTGTGAGCTGGTGGCCGGGGCCGGATGGCAGCAGGTGCGGTACAGCTGCAATGACATGGTGTCTGTCGACCGACAGCTCGCCGAAGCGCGCAACATGGAGGCCTACATCGACGCCCTCAACGGCGGGCCCGGCCAAGGCTGGTTCCGCATCGTCGAGAGCCCGGCCGAGGCGCGCGCGGTCATCGAAGAGGGCAAGATGGCGGTGCTGCTGGGCATCGAGATCTCGAACCTGTTCGATTGCTTCGTCAACCCCAAGGAAGGCTTTGAGGTTTGTACGCCCGACACGGTGCGCGCCAAGCTCGACCGCTATCACGACCTGGGTGTGCGCGGCATCTTCCCGGTGCACAAGTACGACAACGGCTTCTCGGCGGGCGACGGGCAGCGCGGCATCATCGAGATGGGCAACTTCGCCAACAGCGGGCACTGGTCGAACTTCGTGGAGGACTGCCCAAACGAGCCGAACGTCTTCGACAAAGGGTCGGTCGTCTTCGGTGGCGCCAACCAGCCGCGCGCGCAGTACGACGCCCCGGCGCCCAACGATCTCAGCGGCTTCTTCACCGACCCGATCGCGGTGTTGTTGCGGTATGCCGGCGTGCTCACCGAGCCGGCCATCGAGGGTCAGTTCTGTCAGAACGCCGGCCTGACGCCTTTGGGCGAGACGCTCATCCTCGAGATGATGAAGCGCGGCATGATCATCGAGGTCGACCACCTGCCGCAGCGCGCGGCCGCCCGGGCCTATGAGCTGCTGGCCGAGAACGACTACCCGGGCGCGGCGACCCACGGGAACAACAAGAACGGCGAAGTCTACGACACGGGCGGCGTCTCCAACACCAGCCTGGGCCGCTGCGCTGATCCCGACGACCCCAAGGCGATGATCCAGCGGCTGCATGACCGGGTCGCGCTGAAGGTGGAGCGGGGCGGGTATCCGGCCGAGGGCTTCGCGTTCGATATGAACGGCCTGGCCGCCGGACCGCGGCCGCGCTTTGGCGACGACAGCCGGTGCGCCCAGCCGCAGCCGAACCCCATCGACTACCCGTTCACCTCGGTGGATGGCGCGGTCACGTTCACCGCTCCCCAGCTGGGCGAGCGCGCGGTCGACTTCAACACCGAGGGCATGATCCACATCGGTCTGCTGCCCGAGCTGATCGAGGACGTGCGGCGCAACGGCGTGACGGATGACGACTTGGAGCCGCTGTTCCGCTCGGCCGAGAGCTACCTGCGCATGTGGGAGAAGGCTGAGGCTCGAGCCGCGGCGCTTCGGTAGCCTTTCGCGGCCACCTGTCCCTGACACCTCAGAGATCCCGACCACTGCATCGCCCGACCCGCGGGCCCCCTGAACTCTGACCTGTCGAGAGCCGAACGTATGCCGATCACACCCTATCGATTTGTCCTGCTCGCAGCCGCGCTGGGTTGCACCGATCTGGCCCCGCTCGCCGAGCTGGATGCAGCGCCTGACGCGGTCGTCGCTGCCGCGATGGATGCGGCGGCTGACGCGGTCGTAGATGCCGCCCGCGACGCCGCGACCGACATGGCGATCGACAGCGGCCTCGATGCCGGTCTGGTCGACGGCGCCGACGTGGGCATCGACATGGCGCCGCCCGTTTGTAGCGCGCCGCCCGAGAGCCCGCCCGCGCCCACTGGCCCGCTGCCGGTGCTCGACAACCCGCATCGCGGCATCGACTCCTGGGAAGCGGCCGCCTGGGATCAGGTGCGCGCGGCCGCCCAAGCCGATCCGGGGGTGCACTTCGTGGCCACCTTCGACCACGCCGCCGACGCGTTGGTGATCGACGGCGCGGGCGGTCAGCGCGTCGAGGCGCGGCGCGTGGACGGGCGCTGGACGGTCACCGCGGGTGCGCTCGCCGACATCTTCGCGTCGACTGAGAACGGGCTCTACCCCAGCCTGTCGGCGCTGCTTGAGGCCTTCGAACCCTACCCGGAGGGCCGCGAGGCGCAGGGCTACGCGCCCAACGATCCGCGGGTCGGAGGCCTGCCCCTCGACGCCCAGAGCTGGCCGCGCCCGCTCGTTCGATTGGGCACGCTCTTCGACGCCGAACATGCGCCCGATGGGGTGATCGGCCTGTATCCATGGGCGCGTGGCGGCGGCGGCACGCATGGCGGCCTGGGGCTGCTGCAGTCGCGGGCGTCGTTGATCCTGGCCGGCAAGGGGGCTCGGCGTGGCCGAGTGAGCGACGCGGCCGCGCTGGTGGATGTCGGCCCCACCGTGCTGGCGGCGTTGGGTGCGCCGACCACCGACGGCATCGGGCCCGACGGGCAGTATGACGGCGGCCTGTACATGCGCCGCCAAGACGGGCGCGTGCTCTGGGAGGCGCTCGCCGAGGACCCCTGCGACCGACCGCGGCATGTCGTGGTGCTCTTGTTCGACGGGCTGATGGCGAACGAGCTCAACCACCAGGTGCTCGCTGAGGATCCCGAGGTCGACCTGCCGACTTTGCGGGCGCTGGCCGCAGAGGGCGTGGTCTACGATCACGGCGCGGTGTCGGGCTTCCCCTCCATGTCGGCACCCGGGCACATGACGGTGGGCACCGGCGTCTGGCCCGGGCACCACGGCATCGTGAACAACTACTTCTGGGATCGCGCGGCTCAGGCGCGGGTCGCGCCGCTGGCCTTTGTGAATGACCCGCTGGGCTTCGTCCGCGATCCGCGAGCGGCCTTCGCGTTTCACGATGTATACGTGCCGCCCCAGGTCGAGACGCTGGCTGCGGCCGCCCACCGCGCGTTCGGCGATTGGGACGCCGACGCGCGAACCGGCGCCTACGTCGCCGTGATCAGCGACATCCCGGTGGGCGACGCCGACTTCACGACGGCCGACTACCTGCTGGGCGAGCGCAGCAAGGCCCTGGCCAACTCGCGGGTGGCTGACGACCTGGCGATCCTGCAGGCCACGACCTTGCTGGGTACGCCCGCGGCGCCCGTGCCGACCATCTTGCAGGTGGGCTTCGGGTCGACCGACAGCGCCGGCGAGACCAACGGGCCGCATTCGCCGCTCGTGCGCGAGGTGCTCGTCGAGATGGACCGGCGCGTCGCGCGGCTGGTGGCGTCGTACGATCGGGCGGGGGCGCTGGACGACACGCTCTTCGTGCTGGTCAGCGATCACGGCATCGAGTTGCAGGATCCGACCCGCGCCACCAGCTTCGCGCGGGTGCTCCAAGCGGCCGACGTGCGCACCAGCGAGGCGAGCTTCGGGCTCGTGTATCTGCGGGTGCTCGAAGGGGAGGCGCAGCCCATGGATGACGGCTTCCAGGTCACCGTTCGCCACCATGACACCGGCGCGCCGGTGCCCGATGTGATGCTCAGCTGCCCGAGCTGCGCACCGATCGCGACAGACGCGCAGGGCCAAGCCTGGGTCGCGTCGACAATCGAGCTGGTGGGCGCGCACCCCGACTTCAACCGGTTGCGGTTGGATCAGTAGCTCCCAGCAGCCCGCAGTCGCCCGCCCGCGACCGCGGCGCGCCGGCGCATATGACGCAGACTGCCGCCACGACCCGTATTGGTTCAGCGAAGGCGTGACGTTCAGGGTTCGGGAAAACCGGAGAGATCTCACGCTGCCTCTCGAGCACGTTGGCTGTCAGCGGCTCGGCGCTCGCGGGCCGCTTCGAGTCGCGTGCCGCATGAATCGCCGATGCGCGACCTGCCAGCATGTCAGCCGGCGTGATGTAGCCGATGGCGCTGTGCAGCCGTTGCTGATTGTGTTCCCGATCACGGGCGCTGCTGTCGTTGGCTGGGCTTCGCAGCGCCGCTGGGCTATCGCGCCGCAGCACCGCCCGGCGAGATCTGCCAGACCGGCCTCCCTCTCCAAGCCCGAGATGAAGCGATCGCTGCCTTTGATAGACTCAAGTGCAGCGGTCGCATATATTTTTTGCGCGGTGACGTGAAGCGAACGCCCCCCAAGGCAGGCAATGAAGCGACAAACCGGAGAGTACAAGCGAGGCACTGTAGCGGGCGAGGAGGTCAGCGCCACAGCCCGGCGCCTCCATGCGATCGTCGGTGAGAGCCGCGCGCGGCTGCTCGCGCGCGACGACGTGACCGTATTCAGCCTGCGCCTCTTCGAGTTGCTTGCGCAGCACCCGATCGTCACGGTGAACGGAGCGGTCGACCTGCTCAAGTGTTCGCGGCCCGCGGCGACGAAGGCGCTGCGGGTACTCGAAGCTGCCGATGTCTTGCACGCCCATCGATGATCGCAAGAAGAGCCGGGCGATGGTCTTCGAGGAGTACCTTGACCACCTCCGAAAGGGCACCGAACTGACGACGTGAGGGATGGTCGCTGACCGGCGGGGAGGTTGTTGCAACCTCATCCGGCTGGTGCTGTCGCGGTTCCGTCAAGGGCAACTCGGCGAGCCGATCTGTACGTGGCAGGCGGCTTGGCGAGCGCTGGAGGAGCCACCTGATGCGTGACATCTTCCGCCTCGCACGTGTAAAGTGTTCGGCCTCGCAAGTGTAAAGTGTGGGGTCTTGACCCCACCCGGCTTCTGCTGAGCCTGGCAACCCAAGAATACCGCCTGAGTTACAGGCCGCTACAGGCCGCTACAGGCCGCTACAGGCCGCTACAGGCCGCTACAGGCCGCTACAGGCCGCTACAGGCCGCCCAAGTA
>JBNMOZ010000309.1:0-7308 GCA_051276005.1 Bradymonadia bacterium
CATCGCCGGCCAGCTGCCCATCGGGTGGGACGCGACGCGCCTGGGCTTCGACGCGAGCCAGGTCAGCAACATCGACCCGGTCGCGCTGTTCAACCTGCTCGCCACCGCCGCCGCCTTCCGCTCGGCGGGCCTGACCCCCGAAGAGCTGTGGACGCATGTCGATCCCAGCCGCATCGGGTGCAGCGTCGGCAGCGGCATGGGCGGCATGCGGGCGATTCAGCGCTTGTATGCCGAGTCGAAGCTGGTCGAGCGCCGCCAGACCGACGCCTTGCAAGAGAGCCTGATCAACGTCACCGCGGCCTACCCGGCCATGACGTTCTACGGCGGCGCCGGCCCCATGGTGCACCCGGTCGCGGCCTGCGCAACGGCCGCCGTGTCGGTCGAGGTGGGCATGGACCTGATCCTCGCCGGCAAGGCCGAGATCATCGTGGCCGGCGGCGCCGACGACCTCTGCCCGGAAGGGGCGCGAGGGTTCGCAGATATGCAGGCCACCATCGACGCCGAGACCCGCGCGACGCGTGGGCTAGAGCCTTCGCAGGCGAGCCGACCCTGCGACGCCCGCCGCGGCGGCTTCGTGGAGTCGCAAGGCGGCGGCGCGCTCATCCTGGCGCGGGCCGACGTGGCCGTGCGCATGGGCCTGCCGATCCACGGTGTGGTCGCGGGCGCTTGGTCGTTTGGCGATGGCCTGCAGCGGTCGGTCCCGGCGCCTGGTCCGGGCCTCGCAGCGGTGGCTGGCCCTCTCAAGGCGGCGCTGGCGGCGCTCGACCTGGGCCCCGACGACGTGGGCGCCGTGTCGATCCATGGCACCAGCACCGACGCGAACGACATCAACGAGACCGCCCTGCACGCCCGCATCGCCCGCGAAATGGGCCGCACCGAAGGCAACCCGCTGCCCGTCATCGCCCAGAAGGCCCTCACCGGCCACAGCAAGGGCGGCGCAGCGGCTTGGCAGATGAACGGCGTGCTGCAGGCGATGGCCGACGGAGTCATTCCCGGCATGCCCAACCTCGACGAGCCCGACGTGCGCCTGGGCGACCTGACCCCGCTGGTCTATCCCGATCGCCCGATCGAGGTGGGGCCCGGTGCCCTCAAGGCCGCGCTGGTGACCAGCCTGGGCTTTGGCCATGTGGGCGCCTGCGTCTGCTTGGTGCACCCCGATGTGGTGTTGGCCCGGCTGCCGACGGCCGACCGCAAGGCATACGCAGACGCGCGCGATGCCCGATGGCGCGCCCGCCTCGAAGCGGAGCACGCGGTCTTGCTCGATCAGGCCCCGGCCGTGACGCTGCGCACCCCCGCCGATACGACATGCTGATCGGGCTGGGCATGGACCTGGCCGAGGTCGACTTCTGGCGACGCGCGCTGGCCGACACGGCGACCGCCGTCGTCGCCGCGACGTTCACCGACGCTGAGCGCGCCTACGCGAGCAGCGCAAAGGGCGATCCTGCAGAGCACCTCGCCGCGCGGTTTGCCGCGAAGGAGGCGTTCGTCAAGGCGCTGGGGGCCACGCGGTACGGCCGCGCTCCCCTGACACCACGCCTTGATCTGCGCACCATTGAAGTTACGCGAGACGCCCACGGTCGCCCGGGGCTCGCGCTGCACGGCGACGCTAAGACTCTTGAGAAGACACTCGGTATTCAGCACATTTGGTTGAGTTTGACACACACCGCCGGCACTGCCGGGGCGGTCGTGGTCTTGGAGGGTTAGCGTGGAGATTCGTCGAATCGGGATCGTCAATCGAGGAGAGGCCGCCACGCGCTGCCTCGCCGCTATCTCCACGTTGCGTTGGGCCGAGGCGAACCCGCCAGAGTCCGTCGCGATGTACACCGACGCAGACAGCGACGCGCTCTTCGTGCGGCTGGCCGACAAGGCCGTTCGCATTGGCGCCGGTCGGGCTGCGTACCTCGACGCTGAGGGCGTGCTCGCCGCGCTCCAGGCGTCGGGCTGTGACGCGGCCTGGCTGGGCTGGGGCTTCGCGTCCGAGGACGCCGGCTTCGCCAAGGTGCTCGAGGACGGGGGGATCAACCTGCTCGCGCCGCGCTCAGAGACCATGCACATGCTGGGCGACAAGATCAGCGCCAAGCAGCTCGCTGAGAAGCACGATGTACCGGTCGCCCCCTGGGCCATCTGCGCGAACGTTGAAGAGGCCATCGCGGCCGCACCCGGCATCGGCTTCCCGCTGCTGGTCAAGGCGGCGGGCGGCGGCGGCGGCCGCGGCATTCGGCGCGTCGACGCGGTCGAAGAGGTCGCCGAGGCCTTTGTATCAGCCCGCGATGAAGCCGCCCGCAGCTTCAAGAGCCACGGCATCATGCTCGAGCTGTGCGTCGAAGGCGCCCGGCACATCGAGGTGCAGGTGCTCGGCGACGGCAAGGGCCAAATCGAGGTGCTCGGGCTGCGCGACTGCTCGCTGCAGCGCCGCCGCCAAAAGGTCATCGAGGAGGCCCCGGCCCCGCGCATGCCGCTGGCCATCGAGCAGGCCGCCATCGACGGCGCGCGCCGCCTGTGTGGCGCGGTCAACTACCGCAGCGCCGGCACCGTCGAGTACCTCTACGACACCGCCCGCCGGCGCCTGTACTTCCTCGAGGTCAACACGCGCCTTCAGGTCGAGCACCCGGTGACCGAGTTGGTCTACGGCGTCGACCTGGTCAAGGCGCAGATCGACATCGCCCGCGGTCGCCCTCCGGTCGCCGGCCGCCCTCGCGGTTGGGCCGTCGAAGCCCGCATCTGCGCCGAAGACGCGCAGCGCGACTTCATGCCATCGCCGGGCAAGCTCGCCCGCTTCCTGGCCCCCACCGGGCCCGGGCTGCGCATGGACACGGGCTTCACCGAAGGCGACGTGATCGCGCCGGAGTTCGACGCGCTCATCGCCAAGCTCATCGCTTGGGGCCCCGATCGTCCGACCGCCATGGCGCGCCTCGCTGACGGCCTGCGACGCACCCAGATCGTGGTCGAAGGCGGCACGACGAACCTGGCCTTCCTGCGCGATCTGCTCGGGCACCCCGAGATGCGCGCCGGCCGCGCCCACACCGGCCTCGTCGACGCCCTCACCTTCACGCCGCCGCCCGGCGCGGGCATCGCGGCCCTCGCCGCGGCCATCGATCGGTTCATGCGATTGGGCGACACCCACCCGGGCGGCGTCGACCGCCACCAGGTCGAAGCCGGCGTCCCATTGGCCGTCTACCGCGTCGCGCCCGACAGCTTCCGCGTGGTCTCGCGTGAAGGCGCGCTGACCGTGACGCGCCGCAGTGAAGGCCCGTTCCAGGTGATCCTCGACGTCGACGGCACCCGGTACCGCGTCGCGCGGGCCCCCGGCGACGACACGTATGTGGTCGACGGCGTACCCCATCGCGTCGCCGCTGCCTCGGGCGGGAGCGTGCCTGCGCCCTCTGCCGCGCTGGTGCTGTCGGTGCCCGTCCAAGCGGGTGATCGCGTCGCGGCCGGCGCCTGTGTGGCCGTCGTCGAGTCGATGAAGATGGAGGTCAAGGTCACCACCGCCCGCGCCGGCGTCGTCCGCGAAATTCGAGTCGATGCCGGTCAGCAGGTCAGCGCCGGCCAGGTGCTCGTGGTCATCGAACCCGAGAGCGAGGCGGTCGCCCCCACCGGCCTGCCCGACGTGCCCTGGGACGCCAAGCCGCTGAACACCGCCGCCGAGCGGCTGACGCAGGCCGTCATCGGGTGGGATCGCGATCCCCAGCAATTCCCCGGCGACTGCTCGCTGCTGCTGCAGGAAGACGGCGACCTCAAGGGGCTGCTGCATGCCTTCGCCGACATCGCAGAGCTGTTTGAGCGACGCCCGGATCCCGACGCCGACGGCGCCGCTGAGGCCGTCACGACCGCGTTGTGGATCGAGACCCTGCGGCGCCGCGGCCCGTCCAGCCTGAGCACGGCGCGACAGTCGGCGCTGTTGACCGCGTTGAGCCACCATGAGATCGACGATCTGGACGCCGCCGATCTCGATGATCCGCTGCGCCGGCTTGAACGGGCCGGGCTGGCGTTGCCCCTCACGATGGCCGCCGTGGTCGCTGCGCTGGGCGCTCTCAAGGCGACGGGCCGCTCGCCGATCCGTCTGCTCGATCGCCTCGCAGGCCTCGACGCCAGCCGGTTTGCCGCCGTCTGCGATGCCGCCGACCGGACGCGCTACCGGCTGTTCGAGCGACCCGCGTTCGACAAGCTCTGCGCCCGAGCCGATGCCCGCGCCGCGGCGCTGTTGGCCCACCTGCGCAGCGGAGAGGCCGACTGGCCTGAGCTGCTGGCCGCGCCGGAGTCATTGCTGGCGGGCACCGCCCCCCAGGCCCTCGCCGGGTGTGCCGTCGCCGCCGAGGCCGTCGCGCTGCGTATGGAATGGCGCAGCCTCGACGAAGCCGTCACCCCGCTGACCCTCGCGGGTCGGCAGGCTTTCCGCGTCGGCGTGGCGCCCGAGGCGCGCGTCGTCGTGACCTGCGGCGCCATCGAAGCACCCGAGGTGCTGCGGGCGGCGGCCAGCCTGCCCGACATGCTGCGCCTCGACCTGGTGGTGGTCGCCGCCGGCGCCGACGCCGACGCCGTGCTTGACGATCTCGAACCCGCGCTCGATCTGGGCGCGCCCCGCCCGGTGCCCTGGCGAACACTCTGCCTCATCGCCGTCACCGGCCCGGGGCTCCCGTCCGTGCGGCGCTTCGACGGCGTCGGCATCGAGCGACCCGTCTGCCGCGACCTGATGCCCAGCACCGTGCATCGCCTCGACCTCGACCGCCTGGAGCACTTCGAGTTCAAGCGCCTCGCGTCTGAGTCCGAGGTCGTGCTCTTCCACGCCAAGGGCCGCGCCAACCCCGACGACACCCGGCTGATGGCGTACGGCGAGATTCGCAGCCTGGCCCGGGCCTCCGGCAGCCCGCTGCACCTGCCCCATGTTGAGCGCGTCTTCCACACGGCGGTCCGCGCCATCCAGGCGGCGCGCGACACCCATGACCCCCGGCGCCGCATGCAGTGGAATCGCATCACCCTGGTGGTGTTGCCGATCGTGCCCGGCGGCGTCGACGTGCTGCGCAGCTATGTCGCGCGCATCGCGCCGGCCGCCACCCGGGTGGGCCTCGAAGCCGTCGTCATCCGCGCACGATTCGCCGATCCCAAGGCGCCCGGCGGCGTCACTCCGCCCATGGATCTGTCGATCGGCGAGGCCTGCGGCGGACTGCAATACGCGTTGCGCCCCGCCCAGCGCGATCCATTGCTGCCGATCACCGCGTACGAGTCCAAGGTCATCTCGGCCCGGCGCCGCGGTCAGGCGCACCCCTACGAGATCATCAACTACCTCGAAGGCGGCGGCATCGACATCGCCCCGGGCCGATTCGAGGAGTTCGACCTCGACGAGCAGGGCCGCCTCAACAGCGTCGCCGGCCGCCCCGCCGGGCTCAATCAGTCGGGCGTCGTCGTGGGCGTCATGCGCACCCGCCCCTCCGACTCAAGCAGCGCGCATGCCCGCGTGCTCTTGCTCAGCGATCCCACCCGGCATATGGGCGCGCTCGCTGAGGCCGAATGCGATCGCATCGTGCAGGCCATCGACCTGGCCGAGCGCCTCGGCGTGCCGCTCGAATGGGTGGCCGTCAGCGCCGGCGCGCGCATCGATTGGCAGACCGGCACCGAGAACCTCGACTGGACCGCTCGGGTGCTCAAGCGCATCGTCGACTTCACCCAGAGCGACGGCGAGATCAACATCATCGTGCCCGGCATCTGCGTCGGCGCTCAGGCCTACTGGAACGCCGAAGCGACGATGATGATGCACACCCGCGGCCTGCTCATCATGACCGAGCAAGGCAGCATGGTGCTCACCGGCAAGCGCGCGCTCGACTTCTCGGGCTGCGTGTCGGCCGAGGACGATCTGGCGCTGGGCGGCTACGCCAACATCATGGGCCCCAACGGCCAGGCGCAGGCGTACGCGCCAGATTTGGCGAGCGCCTATCGCCTGCTCTATCGCCACTACGCCCTGACCTATGTTGCCCCCGGCGCCCGCCGGCCACAGCCATGGGCGACGAGCGACGCACCCACGCGCGACATCAGCGCAGCGCCCTACCCGGCCGATCTCGGGCATGACTTCGAGACGATCGGGCAAATCTTCAGCGCCGAGCACAACCCCGATCGCAAGCGACCGTTCGCGGTACGCCCGGTCATGAAGGCGGTCATGGACGCCGACGTGCGCCCGGTCGAGCGCTGGGGCGGCATGCGCGACGCCGAGACTGCCGTCGTGTGGGAGACCCGCGTAGGCGGCTACGCGGCGACGCTGATCGGCATCGAGAACCGCCCGGTGGCGCGCCTCGGGCAGCGCAACAGCGCCGGGCCCGATGCGCTCGCCGCCGGCACGCTGTATCCGCAAGCGGCCCGCAAGATCGCCAGAGCCCTCAACACCGCGAGCGGACGTCGTCCGGCGGTCGTCGTGGCGAACCTCTCGGGCTTCGACGGCTCACCAGAATCGCTCGCCAACTGGCAACTCGAATACGGCGCCGAGATTGGCCGCGCGGTGGTCAACTTTAAGGGGCCGATCATCTTCGCCGTCGTCTCGCGCTATCACGGCGGGGCCTACGTAGTGTTCAGCAAGGCGCTCAACGCCGACCTGCACAGCCTGGCGTTGGAGGGCAGCTTCGCCTCGGTCATCGGTGGGGCCCCGGCTGCGGCCGTGGTCTTCGGGCGCGAGGTCAAGCAGCGCACCCGATTGGCGGGCGGTGGCAAGGTGGCGAAGGCCGAGGCGACGGCCGCGGTCGCCGCCGAGTTCGACGCGATCCACACCGTGCAGCGCGCCCGCAAGGTGGGCAGCATCGACGCGATCATCCCGCCGATGGCTTTGCGTCCGCATGTGATCGCGAAGTTGGCCCAGGACGCCCAGCGCCGCCCGAGCGTGGCGGTCGTCGCTTAGCCGGCCAACTAGGCCGTCGAGCCGCCGCAGCTGCTGCCCTGCCCGGCCGTGCAGCCGAAGCAATGGCGGGCGGTGACGATGCGCCGCGCAGCGAGGACCTCGGCGTCGAGGTCGTGCACGTTGGGGCGCTTGCCCTCGGGCAGGTCGACCTCCATCTCAAGCTGCTGATTGAAGTCGCAGTCGAACAGCCGCCCGTCCCATGAGATCGACAGCGTGTTGCGGCACATCAGCCCGTCGATCGCGCCCGGATTGAACGCGTTGGTCAGCCGCTGCATGTATGCGTCGAGCTGGTCGCGCTCGATCAACCACTCCAGGTAGCGGCTGATGGGCATGTTGTTCAGGCAGAGCAGACGGTCGAACGTGACGTCGTGGTTCTGCTTGAGCCCGCGCTTCCACTCGCCCTCCAAGGCGTTCTGATCGCCCGCCAG
>JBNMOZ010000310.1:0-7301 GCA_051276005.1 Bradymonadia bacterium
GAGGCAAAGACCCAAACCTTCGAGGTCCGCGCAGACCAGGCCCTGCTGTACCGGCTTTCGGGCGACTTCAACCCGCTGCATGTCGATCCGGCGCTCGCCACCAAGGTGGGCTTCGAGTCGCCGATTTTGCACGGGCTGTGCTCGTGGGGCATGGCGTTGCGGGCGGCGATCACCCAGGTGGCTGACGGCGATCCGGCGCGCATCAAGAGCTTCTCGGCGCGCTTCAGCGGCGTCGTGTACCCCGGCGACACGATGGATGTGCGCATCGTGCCTGCGACTGAGGACGGCGTCTTTGTGCTCGACGCGGTCGTGGGTGATCGCAGCGTGCTCGCCAAGGGCGTGATTCACGTCGGCTAATTGGCTGCTACTCAGACCACTCAAGACGCGGCGTACCCGTCACCCGGCTACGGTCGGGGTAGAGGTCCAAGAGGTCCACACCACATCGACTGGATCAGCGCCCGAGCCGATCAGTGCCCGAGCAGGTCTTCCAACGCGCCGGGCTTGTCGTGCAGCGCGAGCCGGTCGACGAGCGTCTCGCTGGCGTGGTTGAGCCCCACGATCTGCACTTCAGCGCCCGCTCGGCGGAACTTGAGCACCACCATATCCAGGGCCGTCACGCTCGATATGTCCCAGATGTGGGCGGCGTCGACGTCGATGACCACCGTCTTGAGCGTCTCCTTGAAGTCGAAGGACGACGAGAAGTCCTCCACCGACGCGAAGAACAGCTGCCCCTCGACCAGGTAGGTGCGGTGGGTGCCGTCTGCCGAGAGCGTCGACGTGATGCGGAAGAGTTGCGCGATCTTCCAAGCGAAGAAGATGCCCGAGAAGAGCACCCCAACCAGTACGCCGATCGCCAGGTTATGGGTGGTGAGTACGACGGCGACCGTCGACAGCATGACGACCGACGAGCTGCGTGGGTGCTCGCGCAGGTTGATGATCGAGGCCCAGCTGAAGGTGCCGATGGAGACCATGATCATGATCGCGACCAGCGCCGCCATGGGGATCTGCTTCACCCAATCGCCCAAGAAGACGATCATCACGAGCAAGAACACGCCCGCGCAGAAGGTCGACAGTCGCCCGCGACCGCCCGATCGCACGTTGATGATCGACTGTCCGATCATGGCGCAGCCGGCCATGCCGCCGATGAAGCCGGTGATCGTGTTGGCGATGCCCTGGCCCACGCACTCGCGGTTCTTGTCACTGGTCGTGTCGGTCAGCTCGTCGACGATGGTGGCCGTCATCAGCGACTCCAGCAGGCCAACCGCCGCCACCCCGCCCGAATACGGCAGGATGATGAACAAGGTCTCCCACGTCAGCGGGATGTCGGGGATGAGGAAGATCGGCAGCGTCGAGGGCAGCTCGCCCATATCGCCGACGGTGCGCAGATCCAGGCCCATGCCCATCGACAGCGCGGTCAGCACGATGATGCAGATGAGCGGCGACGGCACGAGCTTGGTCAGGCGCGGCAGCAGGTAGATGATCGCCAACCCGCCGGCCACCATCACGTAGGTCAGCGGCGGGACGCCGGTCAGCTCGGGCAGCTGGGCCATGAAGATCAAGATCGCGAGCGCGTTGACGAAGCCGGTCATCACCGATCGCGAGACGAAGCGCATCACGTAGCCGAGCTTGAGGCAGCCCGCCGCGATCTGTATCAGCCCCGCCAGCACCGTAGCCGCCAGCAGGTATTGCAGGCCGAACGTCTTGACCAAGGTGATCATGAGCACGGCCGTCGCCGCCGTCGCCGCCGAGATCATGCCCGGCCGACCGCCGGTGATCGAGACGATCACCGCGATTGAGAACGACGCGAACAGGCCAACCTTGGGATCAACGCCCGCGATGATCGAGAAGGCGATGGCCTCGGGGATCAAGGCCAGGGCGACCACGAGGCCCGCCAGGATGTCGGCGCGCACGTTGCCGAACCACTCATGCTTGAGGCGGGCGATACTCTCTGCAGTCAAAACACAACTCGGCAGAAGCCCTGTCGCGCCGCGCGGGCGGGCTGACAGAGACAGAAGGAACGCAACGAATGACGGGGGATCAGATCAGGACCAGCGCAGCGCCCGCCGCAAGGACGCCTCAAATGGGCGGCCGCGGGAGATGGCATCCGCGAGCGCGGTGCCGATGGGATGCGAGGTGCTCATTGGGGCCGGCTTGTAGCGGGTCGGGGAGTCAAGTGCAACCGCAGCGGACGAATTCTGACCAGCCGGTCGAGGCCGACCAGTCGGCAGGCTCTACTTGGCGGGCGCCACGGCGGGTGTCCTCGTCGGCGTCGCAAAGGTCGCCGACGCGGCCCAGGCGGCGAAGGTTTGCGCGTGCGCCGCAAACGCAGCCGGATCGCCCTCGGCGCTCAGAATGTAGGTGCGATCGCCGACGACCACGACCTGCTCATCCTTGAGGATCGGGCCCTTTTTGGCGTGCTCGGCCGTGAGTCGATAGCTCAGGCCAGTCTGTCCAGCGATCTTCACCGGATTGACGGCGCTGATGGCCTGCTTGGCGAAGAGCTTCGCGTAATGAATCGGATAGACCTCTTTGACCAACTGTTCAGCGGTCTTCGCGTCGGCCGCGGGCACCGTGTAGACCTTGGCGACCATGAAGAAGAAGCCGCCCGTCTTGAGCTTGCACTTCACCATCCACACCTTGCTGTTCGGGCCCTGGCTGCCCTGACGCGGTGCGCATTGCCAGTCGGCGCCCTTGGGCATGTCGACCGAGACTTCACCGCCGGTTGTGGCGATGCGCTGCAGCGCGGGCGGCGCAGTGGGTGCGGGCGGGGCGCCCTGCGCGCAGACAAGGCTCGGCGCGAGGAGCGCCGCGAGGGTGAGGAGGATGCGCATTGATGGGTCCTTTTGGATCGGTTGGCTACGAGCGACTGGGCGAAGCGTTGAGCAGGCTCTCGGCCCTACCCCGCCCAAGTCTCCAGATCGGCGAGCCAGGCCTTGACCCGGGCGTCGCTGGGCATACGCCAATCGCCGCGAGGCGACAGCGCGACCATGCCCACCTTGGGTCCGTCGGCGGTGCATGAGCGCTTGAATTGATTGTGGAAGAAGCGTTTGAAGAACACCCGCGCCCACTTCAATAGGGTCGCCGAGTCGTACTCATCGCCGAACGCGACCTTGGCCAACGTCAAGATCCGGCTGGGCCGGGTGGCATGCCGCACGAACCAGTACAAGAAGAAGTCGTGCAGCACGTAGGGCCCGATGGCCTCCTCGGTGATTTGGGCGATGCGGCCGTCGGCATCTGGCGGCAGCAGCTCGGGCGAGATCGGCGCGTCGAGCACGCTGTAGAGCGTCTCAACCAGCACCGCGGTGTCGCCCGCCCAGCTGGCCGCGCGCTCGTTGGCGACCCAACGAATCACGAATTGAATCAACGTCTTGGGCACACCCGAGTTGACGTCGTACATCGCGATATGGTCCCCGGCGTACGTCGCCCAGCCCAGCGCCTTCTCGCTCAGGTCACCGGTGCCCACGACCAGCCCGCCATGCTGGTTGGCGAGGGTCATCAAGATGAGCGTGCGCATGCGCGCCTGCACGTTCTCGAGGGTCACGTCGCCCAGGCTCGGGTTGGCGCGCAGCTGCGTGATCAGCTCGTCGACGGTCTCGGCCGCCGCCTTGTGATCGACCGCGCCGAGGATCAGCCGGCTGGCCTCGCTGACCGAGATCTCCGACATGACGCCGCCCAGCGCCTCGACCAGTCGATGGGCGTCTTTCTTGGTGCCCGCGCTCGTGCCCAGTCCCGGCATTGTGGCGCAGACCAAGTCGGTGCGCGGCTGGCCCACCAGATCCAGCGCGGCGGCACAGACCAGCGCCGCGTGGGTCGAGTCGAGCCCGCCCGAGACGCCCAGCACCAGCTTGGGTTTGCCGATCGCCTGCATGCGCGTCGCGAGGGCGTTGGTCTGGATCTCGAAGATCTCCCAGCAGCGCGACGCCAGGGTGGCCGGATCACGGGGGATGAACGGGGTGCGCTCCACCGTGCGGCGCAGGGGCGCCGGGGCCGGGGTCGCCTCAAAGGTCACCATGCGAAACGGCCGCTGGTTGTGGCGGCTGCACTCGCCGAAGCTGACCGTGCTGATGCGCTCATGGCTGAGCAGTTCGAGATCGATGTCGGTGACGACCAGCTGATCCTGCCGACTAAAGCGGGTGCTCTCGGCGAGGATCGCGCCGTTCTCGACGATGAACGCGTCGGCGTCGAAGGCCAGATCGGTGCTCGACTCCCCCGGCCCGGCCGCGACGTAGATGTAGGCGCACTTGCCGCGGTCGGCGATGGAGCGCCCCAGCAGGCGGCGCAGCTCGGCCTTGCCGACCGTGAAGTTGCTGGCCGAGAGGTTGGCGACGATCGTCGCGCCCGCTGAGACCTGGTAGACGCTGGGCGGCACGTGCACCCAGTAGTCCTCGCAAATCTCAACGCCAATGATCAGATGCGGCACGTTCGGCGCGCTGAAGAGCACGTCGAGCCCGAAGGGCACGGTCTGGCCGGCCAGCGTGATCTCGCCGCCGGGCGGCACCTCATTGCCTTGTCTAAACCACCGCGCCTCTTCGAACTCGCGGTAGTTGGGCAGATAGGCCTTGGGGATCACGCCCAGCAGACGACCGCCCTGAATCGCGGCGCAGACGTTGTAGACGCCGATGCCCCCGACCCGCAGCGGCAAGCCAACCAAAGCCAATGGTGTCAGCGACTTGCTGGCCTCGATGAGCTGCGCGAGGCTGTCCTCGCAGGCGTCGAGCAGCAGCGTGTCGAGCAGCAGATCGCGGGCGGTGTAGCCGCATAATCCCAGCTCGGGGAACACGACCAGCTGCACGCCGGCGTCATGCGCTTGCTGCCATAAGGCCAGCGTATGCGCGCGGTTGTGGTCGAAGTCGCCGACCGCACAGGTCGGGACGGCGGCGGCAACTCTGGCGAACCCTCGCATTTTCGTCCTTTCGACTCGGGCCGCCACTCGACTGCGTCTGTGCGGGCTTGTCAATAAGGCCGGACCCATGACCGCAGAGCGGCGCGCAGCCCCGCGAGCAATGCTGAGACCGACATGGGGGCTGCGCCCACGTTGACTTTGGCGCGCCTGCTTGGCTAGATCCCCATCGCTCACGCCCGCTGACCGTGACCTGAGGAGCTGGATTGGCCGCTGAGTCCTCCACATCAACCCCGCCCGCTGAGACAGCGCCGCCGGGGCCAACGCCGCCTGGGCCCGCGCCGCCGGGGTCTACGCCGCTTGATCCTGGCTACTGGCAGGCAACGCCGCGGCGCCTCAAGAGCGATCGCCTGATCCTGCTCGTGATGGCCGGGCTGCTGTTGGCGCTGTATATGCCTGGCTTGGGCAGCTACGGGCTCTTCGACCCCTGGGAGACGCACTACGGTGAAGTCGCCCGCAACATGGTCGAGCATAACAACTACATCGATCCGTTCTGGGGCTCGCCCTGGGATCCGACCGACGTCAAACGCGAGCGACAGGGCTTCTACAGCAAGCCCCCGCTGACCATGTGGATGACCTCGTCGGGCATGAACTTGTTCGGCTACACCGATCTGGGCGTGCGGTTCTTCTTCCCGCTGCTCGCGATCATGGCGCTGCTGTCGATCTACCTGGCGGTCTCGAGATTCACCTCGAGGCTGGGCGGCGTCATCGCCGTCGTGGCCACCGCGGCGTCGCCGTTCTACGCGATAATGGGCAGACGGGCCGTGCCAGACGGGCCGCTCATGGCGGTGATGACCATCGGCATGATGGCGCTGGCGATCGGGTTATTCGCCTGCGAGGACGATGAAGAACCCGGGCCCCTGCTGTATTGGGGCACGATCGCGGCGTTGCTGATCATCTCGCTGGGCCAGCTTTGGGCCATGTTGCCGATGGATCGCAGCGCCGACGTGGTGCGCGCCATCCCCGATGAGATGGGCGTCCTGCGCGGTATCGGCTGGTGGTTTCGCGACACGTTGAACGTGGCCTGGGGCAAGGGCTGGGCGATCGCGCTCATGTTGCTGCCATTCGTCGGCTGGTCGGCCTGGCGCGTCGCGCGGCAGAAGCGCCGCCGCATGCTCTACATCTACATCTTCTACATCTGCTGCGGCCTGTGCGTGCCCTGCAAAGGCTGGATCGCCTGGGCGCCGATGGGCCTCGCGATCCTCGGCTACATGCTGGTGACCGGCGAGTGGCGCCGCTTCGGCGAGGTCGACGTGCGCGGCGGCATCCTCATCGTATTCGTCACCGGCCACCCGTGGGTGGTCGCGATGGTGGGCGGGCACCCCGGTTGGTACAAGCGCTTCATCATCCACGACCACATCAACCGGCTGTTCGCAGGTGTGCACAAGCTCGATGACGGCGGGTTCGAGTACTTCTTCCGCTGGCTGGGCTACGGGCTTTACCCCTGGATAGCCCTGCTGCCCGCGTCGCTGGTGCGCATCTTTGGCGGACTACGGCGCAACGCTGAGGGCTACACGGCGCGCCAGAAGTTCGAGCTGTTGATCTTGCTGTGGGCCGTCTTCGGCTTCTTCATCTTTAGCCGCTCGAAGACCAAGTTCCATCACTACATTCTGCCGATCGTGCCCGCGCTGACGATTTTGATCGCGTCGTTCATCGACGACCTGATCAACCGCCGCGTCAAGGCCGGCGGGCTGCTGGTTGGAGCCGGCGCTGGCATCCTCGTGTGGGTGGGTCAAGACCTGTTCCGCCTGCCCCGCGCCTCGGGCCAGGGCAGCCAGAACTTCGTGAACCTATTCACCTACAAGTACGATCGCGAATATCCGAAGTTCTCGCCCGAGGCCACCCTCGAGGCCCTCAAGGGCGACGCGCTGCAGACGGCGATGGTCGACAACTCGTGGCTGCATGCCCACGCCTCGGCGTTGCTCTGGGCGACGCTGCTCGCCCTGGGTGGGCTCGTTCTCATGGCCGCCTTCCGCGGTCGCCGGCGGTTGATCGGCGTGGGGGTGCTCTCGGTGAGCGGCCTCTGGCTCGCCGGTTGGTGTTTGCACGTGTACTTGCCCGAGATCTCCAAGCATTGGAGCCAACGGCAGATGTGGGACACCTATTACGCGCAGTGCACCAAGTTTGGCCCCGACGAGACGGCGGCATACGAGCGCCATATGCTCACGCAGAGCATGCGCATTCCCAGCCGGCCCGACCTCTTCCCGCAAGCGAAGTGTAAGGAGCCGATCGTCGCGTTCCGCACCAACTGGCGCGGCGAGACGTTCTTCTCGGCGAACACGGTGATCCCGGCGCCCGAGACCAAGCACTTCAAGCCGTTCCTTGAGCAGTGGGGCAATGAGAAGCCGTTCTTCGTGTTCACCGAGCGCCACCGCGTGAAGAGCGAGCTGGAGCCAAACCT